>NZ_CAXTBY010000004.1:0-40958 GCF_964242245.1 uncultured Methylobacterium sp.
GCATGATCGGCATGGGGCTCGCCGTGCTCACCACCCTGGTCGGCCATCCGCCGGCCGGGGCGGCCGCCTGGCTCCTCGTCTTCCTCGGGCTCGCCATCGGCGGCGGCGCGGGTGCGGTGATCGCCAAGCGCGTGCCGATGACGGCGATGCCGCAGCTCGTGGCGGCCTTCCACTCGCTCGTCGGCCTCGCCGCGGTCGCGGGCGCGGCGGCCACGCTCTACGCGCCGCAGGCGGTCGGCATCCTCGAGAACGGCCACATCCACAAGGAGTCGCTGTTCGAGATGGCGCTCGGTGCCGCCATCGGCGCCATCACCTTCACCGGCTCGGTCATCGCCTTCGCCAAGCTCGACGGGCGGATGTCGGGCAAGCCGATCATGCTGCCGCAGCGCCACGCCATCAACATCGCGCTCGCCATCGCGCTGGTGGCGCTGCTCGCGGTGTTCATCGGCACCGAGAGCAAGGTGGTGTTCTGGCTCGTGGTGCTCCTGTCCTTCGCGCTCGGCGGCCTGCTCATCATCCCGATCGGCGGCGCCGACATGCCCGTCGTCGTCTCGATGCTGAACTCGTACTCGGGTTGGGCCGCGGCCGGCATCGGCTTCACGCTGGGCAACCTCGCGCTCATCATCACCGGCGCGCTGGTCGGCTCGTCGGGCGCGATCCTGTCCTACATCATGTGTCACGCGATGAACCGCTCGTTCATCTCGGTGATCCTGGGCGGCTTCGGCGGCGATGCCGCCGCGTCCGGGGCGGGCGGGGCTGTCGAAACGCGGCCCGTCAAGCAGGGCTCGGCGGACGACGCCGCCTACATCATGAAGAACGCCGAGCGGGTCATCATCGTGCCGGGCTACGGCATGGCGGTGGCGCAGGCCCAGCACGCGCTGCGCGAGATGGCCGACGTGCTGAAGAAGGAGGGCGTCGACGTGAAGTACGCCATCCATCCCGTCGCCGGCCGCATGCCGGGGCACATGAACGTGCTCTTGGCCGAGGCCAACGTCCCCTACGACGAGGTGTTCGAGCTGGAGGACATCAACGGCGAGTTCCCGCAGGCGGACGTGGCCTTCGTGATCGGCGCCAACGACGTGACCAACCCGGCCGCCAAGACCGACAAGGCCTCGCCGATCTACGGCATGCCGATCCTCGACGTCGAGCGGGCCAAGACCGTGATCTTCATCAAGCGCGGCATGGGCTCCGGTTACGCGGGCGTCGAGAACGAGGTGTTCTTCCGCGACAACACGATGATGCTGTTCGGCGACGCCAAGAAGGTCGTCGATCAGGTGCTCAAGAACCTCTGACCAAGCCTTCACGGGGGAACGTGCGGGGCGGGCAGCGATGCCCGCCCCGCTGTCGTTTCCGGGCGGCAGCGCCGGTCGCGCGATCCGGCTATCATGGCGCTTGTGTCCACCCTCGCCCTCCCGTCCCGCGCCTTCCTCGACGTCGAGCGTTCGATCCTCGGGCGGCCGTGGCGCGAGCGCTGCGCCGAGTCCGCAGCGCAGGCCTACGCCGCCACCATGGTTCAGGCCCACGGCCTGCCCGAACTGCTGGCCCGGGTTCTTGCCGGCCGCGGCGTGCGGCCGGACCAGTCGGCGGCCTACCTCAAGCCCCGCCTGCGCGACCTGATGCCGGACCCCGCCTGCCTCCTCGACATGGAGGTGGCGGCCAAGCGCCTCGCGCGGGCCGTGCGCCGGGGCGAGAGCGTGGCGGTGTTCGGCGACTACGACGTGGACGGTGCGGCGAGCGCGGCGCTGCTGGCCGGCTACCTGCGGGCGCTCGGCGTGCCGACCCGCATCCACATCCCCGACCGGATCACGGAAGGCTACGGCCCGAACGTCGCCGCCGTCACGGCGCTCGCCGGGGAAGGGGCGACCCTGCTGGTCTGCGTCGATTGCGGCACGTCCGGCCACGGCCCGCTGGAAGAAGCCGAAAAAATCGGGCTCGACGTGATCGTGCTCGATCACCACGGCGCCTCCGAGATCCTGCCGCCGGTGCGCGCCCTCGTGAACCCGAACCGCCTCGACGACCTCTCCGGCCTCGGCCACCTCTGCGCCGCGGGGGTGGTCTTCCTGACGCTGGTCGCGCTCGCGCGCACGCTGCGTGCGGAAGGATTCTTCGGGTCGCGTCCCGAGCCCGTCCTCACCGACGCTCTCGACCTCGTGGCGCTGGCCACCGTCGCCGACGTGGTGCCGCTGACCGGCCTCAACCGCGCCTTCGTCGTGCAGGGGCTCACCGTGATGCGTGCCCGCGGGCGCCACGGCCTCGCCGCGCTCCTGGATGCCGCATCCCTCGACGGGCCGCCGGAGGCGTGGCACCTCGGCTACCTCGTCGGGCCCCGCATCAACGCGGGCGGCCGCATCGGCGACGCGGGTCTGGGCGCGCGCCTGCTGACCACCGACGATCCGGCCGCCGCCGCCCGCATCGCCGCCGAGCTCGACCGGCTCAACCGCGAGCGTCAGGCGATCGAGGCCCAGGCCGTGGCGGAGGCCGAGGCCGGCATGGACCACGCCCTGAGCCTCGATCCGGACCGCCCGGTGCTCGTCGTCGGCAGCGCCGCGTGGCATCCCGGCATCGTCGGGCTGATCGCGGCGCGCCTGAAGGAGCGATTCGGCCGCCCGGCCTTCGCCTTCGCGCTCAGGCCCGACGGCACGGCGACAGGTTCCGGCCGCTCGATCCCCGGCGCGGACTTGGGCGATGCCGTGCGCGGCGCCGTCGCGGCGGGCCTTGCCCTCAGGGGCGGCGGCCACGCCATGGCCGCGGGCGTGACCCTCTCCGGTACCGACCTCACGCACTTTGCCGCTCACGTCGCGGACGGCCTCGCGGAGGCGGTGGCGCAGGCGCGCGCCGTCGAGGCGCTGCTCCTCGACGGCACCGTCAGCGCCGGGGGCGCCACCGCCGAGACCGTCCGCCTGCTCCAGCGCGCCGGCCCGTTCGGACAGGGTGCGCCGGAGCCGGTCTTCGCCCTGCCCCGTCACCGCATCGTCGACGCGGCCATCGTCGGCCATGGCCACGTCCGCGCGCGGCTGCGCAGCCGCGACGGGCAGGCCGTCGGCGCGATCAGCTTCCGGAGCGCGCAAGGCCCCCTCGGGCAAGCGATCCTGACCGGCATCGGCCGCGAGTTCCACGTTGCCGGAACGCTGGCCCGCGATCGCTGGCGCGGCGCCGAGCGGGCGCAGGTCCGCATCTGCGACCTGGCCCCCACCGAGTGATGCGGGTCCGATGGCTTGGCGCTTCGCGTGGGACCTGCCGGATCGCGCAAGGCTTGCCCTCCGCCGAAGGGACGCGAGCATCAACCGTGAACCGGGTCCACACGCGAGTGGCGATCGTTGCGGGGGTCGGCGTAACGCCCAACCCCGTTAAACCGAAGCGATTGCCCCGTCGCATGAAACCCACCCCTTGAGCCGGCCCCGAAAACGCGGTATGGGTGCAGTGTCTTCGTTAAAGCGCCGCCGCTGCATCCGTGAGCCCCCTGGGCTCCTTCGAGACGATGCACGGGTCCGCCGCATTCCCCGCGGCCAGACGTTCCGGCACCTCCGACACCGCTCGGCCCACTTCCCCCCGCCTCAACCTTCGTCTCACGTCGGTTCAAGACACCCCATGACTGACCAATCCGATGACTCCGCCCTCGCGGACATGCCGAGCGCCGACTTGGCGACAGAGGGCGCGCTCGCGGCCGGCGACCTCGACGCGATGCGCGAGGTCAAGCTCCAGGACCTCAAGTCCAAGACGCCGACCGACCTGATCGCGTTCGCCGAGGAGGTCGAGGTCGAGAACGCCTCGACCATGCGCAAGCAGGAGTTGATGTTCTCGATCCTGAAGCAGCTCGCGGCCAAGGAGGTCGAGATCATCGGCGCCGGCACCGTGGAGGTGCTGCAGGACGGCTTCGGCTTCCTGCGCTCGTCGGAATCGAACTACCTGCCCGGCCCCGACGACATCTACATCTCGCCCACGCAGATCCGCCGCTTCGGCCTGCGCACCGGCGATACGGTCGAGGGTCCGATCCGGGGGCCGAAGGACGGCGAGCGCTACTTCGCGCTCCTGAAGGTCAACACGATCAACTTCGAGAACCCGGAGAAGATCAAGCACAAGGTCCACTTCGACAACCTGACGCCGCTGTTCCCGACCCGGCGGTTCAAGCTCGAACTGGACAACCCGCCCAAGAAGGATTTCTCACCCCGCATCATCGACATCGTCGCGCCGATCGGCAAGGGCCAGCGCGCGCTGATCGTGGCGCCGCCGCGCACCGGCAAAACCGTGCTGATGCAGAACATCGCGCAGTCGATCACCATCAACCACCCCGAGTGCTACCTCATCGTGCTGCTCATCGACGAGCGCCCGGAAGAGGTCACCGACATGATCCGCTCGGTGAAGGGCGAGGTCATCGCCTCGACCTTCGACGAGCCGGCCACCCGCCACGTTCAGGTCGCCGAGATGGTGATCGAGAAGGCCAAGCGCTTGGTCGAGCACGGCCGCGACGTGGTCATTTTGTTGGACTCGATCACCCGATTGGGCCGTGCCTACAACACGGTGGTGCCCTCGTCCGGCAAGGTGCTGACCGGCGGCGTCGATGCGAACGCCTTGCAGCGGCCCAAGCGCTTCTTCGGCGCGGCCCGCAACATCGAGGAGGGCGGCTCGCTCTCGATCATCGCCACCGCGCTGATCGACACCGGCTCGCGCATGGACGAGGTGATCTTCGAGGAGTTCAAGGGCACCGGCAACTCCGAGATCATCCTCGACCGCAAGGTCTCGGACAAGCGCATCTTCCCGGCCATCGACATCACGCGCTCGGGCACCCGCAAGGAGGAGCTGCTGGTCCCGGCCGACGCCCTCAAGAAGACCTACGTGCTGCGCCGCATCCTCAACCCGATGGGCGTCACCGACGCGATCGAGTTCCTGATGGACAAGCTGCGCCAGACCAAGAGCAACGGCGACTTCTTCGACTCGATGAACACCTGAGTCTCGAAGCGGGGCCTCTCAGGGCCTCGCCAGGGCGGCGTCCTGGCCGTGCGCGCGCAGGGCTCGTGCGACGAAGCCCGCGGTCTTCATCTCCGCGACGAAGCGGGCAAGGTACGCCGCCCCCGCCGGCCTGCCCGCCGGCAGACCCATCGCCTGCTCGATCGCCATGAAGTGCCCCGGCAGCAGCCGCACCTCCGGGTGGTCGGCCGCGTAGGCCGCGAGCGGCTGCTCGACGCCGGCCGCGACCTCCAATGTCTCGTCGGCAAACAGCGCCACGGCCGCCGCCGAGGTCGGTGCCCGCACCAGGGTGGCGTGACGGAGCGCCCGCGACAGGTACAGGTCGTAGGCGCTGCCGCGCCCCACCGCGACGCGGATGCCGGGCCGGTCGACCGACGCGATGTCCTTGAGCGCCGAGCCGACCGGAACGAGGTAGCTTCCCGCGATCGTGACGTAGGGCGCGGTGAAGGCGATGCCCTCGGCGCGCTTCGGGTCGGTCGCGAGGAAGCAGACGTCCCAGGCGTTCGCGCCCGCCGTCCCCGAGACGGAACCGGCGCCGTCGTAGGTCGCCAGGGCGACGGGCACGCCGAGTTTTTCCCCCAACGCCCGCGCGAGGTCGACGGACACCCCCTCCGCCGCGCCGTCCGCGCCCCGGCGCGCGAGCACCGGGTTGCCGAGGTTGATCGCGGCGCGCAGGGTTCCGGTGGGGGCGAGGTCGTGCAGAACCGCCGGGGCGACCTCATCGGCACGGGCCGCGCCGATGCTCAGCAGGATCGCCGCAGCGAGGGTGGCGCTGCGCATGGGTGATGTCCTCGGCGCCGATCGGTGAACGTGGGACGGAAAGGAACCGCACGGATGTCTTTCCGAGCGTGTGATCGGCGGTTGGCAAGCACGCGCGTGTTCCCTCTCCCGCAGAGGGGGAGGGAGCGCGCGGGCCGCGCGGCTGTCAGCCCCTTGTTCTGACACCTCGCCTGCGCAGCCGCGCCAGCATGTTCAGCCCCTCCACGCCGGCGGAGAACGCCATCGCCGTGTAGATGTAGCCCTTCGGCACGTGCGCCCCGAACCCTTCGGCGATCAGCGTCATGCCGATCATGATGAGGAAGCCCAGCGCCAGCATCACCACCGTCGGGTTCTTCGCGATGAAGGCCGAGAGCGGCTCGGCGGCCACCAGCATCACCACCACCGCCGCCACGACGGCGATCATCATCACCGGCACGTGCTCGGTCATGCCGACGGCGGTGATGATCGAGTCGATCGAGAACACGAGGTCGAGGGCGAGGATCTGGCTGATCGCGGCGGCAAAGCTCAAGGAGGCGCCCGAGCCGGTCGCCGAGGGCGTGGGGTCGACGCTCTCGTGGATTTCCTTGGTGGCCTTCCACAGCAGGAACAGGCCGCCGCCGATCAGGATCACGTCGCGCCAGGAGACGCCCCGGCCGAACACCGAGAAGACCGGCTCGGTCAGGTGCACGATGAAGGCGACGGTGCCCAAGAGGCCGAGCCGCAGGATCAGCGCCAGCCCGATGCCGATGCGGCGGGCCTTCGTCCGATGCTCGGGCGGCAGCTTGTTCGTCAGGATCGAGATGAAAATCAGGTTGTCGATGCCGAGCACCACCTCCATCACGATCAGGGTGGCAAGCGCCACCCAGACCGTCGGGTCGGATGCGAGCCGGAGAATGCTGTCCACGCCGTTCTAAACTCCCTGCCGTGCCCACGCCGATACCCGGCCGCCCACGATCGCGATTGCCGATATCGCAGGCTCCGACCTATGTCTTGCGATAATCCGCGCGCCCGCCGGTGGCGCCGCGAGGCGTCCTGACCGATCGTACCTGCACGTCGATCTCGGTCGGGTGCGCTCGACCGGCGCGCCGTCCGTCTTCGGCGGCGGGCGCTTCACCTACGACATCGCCCGGAGGACGGCCGTCGACGTGGCCCGCGTGGCGCTCGACTACCACTTCTCCACCCCGTAGTCCGGCGGACGGGCACGTCCGCCCATGCGCCTCCCGAGGGCCATGCGCTGCGTCGCTCAAAGGGGGAAGAAGCGGTTCCCGGGCGCCCCCGGCCGGCTCGCGGCGCCGGGGGCGAACACCCGCACGATCCCCGGGAACACCTTGAAGTGGGCCGGCGTGTGGGTGGTGAGCTCGCCGTCGGTGTTGACCGGCCGGGGCTTCCGCGTCGTCAGCACGACCTCGGTGGTCTGGAAGGCGCGCACGTCCGCAGCCCGCCCGTGCGTGCCCCGGCGGAGCGCCGGCAGCAGGGCGAGCAGGCGCCACCAGTGCTTGACCTCCAGGCTGTAGAAATTGAGCTTGCCGTCGTCGACGGTGGCGGTCTCCTCCACCGTCATGCCGCCGCCGTAGTGGCGCCCGTTGCCCACCGAGGCCTGGATGGTGGTGACGCGCTCGGTGCGCCCGTCATGCGCGATCGTGACGGTGAACGGGCGCACGCGCCGCAGCAACCGGCAGGCGGCGATGCCGTAGCCCAGCGTGCCCCACGTCCGCTTCGACGCGGCGGTGAGGTCGCCGGCCAGATCGGCCGAGAAGCCGATGCTCGCCACGTTGAAGAAGTAGTGCCCGTTGACCCAGCCGAGATCCACCGGCTGCGGCTCGGCGATCGTGATCAGGCGGGCGGCGGCCAGCGGATCGAGGGGCAGCCCGAGGGAGCGGGCGAGGTCGTTGGCGGTGCCGAGCGGCAGGATGCCCAGCGGCAGGCCGGTCTCCACCAGGGCGGGCGCCGCCGCGTTGAGGGTGCCGTCGCCGCCGCCCAGGATGACGAGGTCGACGGCGCCCGCGTGGCGGGCGATCACGGCCCGGCAGTCGCGCTCCGGCGGCGGCTCGACGGGCTCGATGCCGCCGTCCCGCAGGGCCCCGCGCACGGCCTCGATCGCGACCGCGCCGTTGCGGGCCCGCGGGTTGCGGATTAGGAGCGCCCGGCGCCGGCTCGCCCCGGGCGTCGGCAAGTCTTCGACGCTCATCGGCAAACCTCCGGCGGTCGCGAATGGCCCTCCAGCGGGCGGATGGGCGTCGGACGCGACAGGGTTCGGTGCCCTTCCCGTTCGTACCGCCCGGCACGGAAGCGCTGGCGGAGGTCCGGCATCGCGATTCCCCAGATCGCTGGGCGAGCACCGCCGACGCAACCTGAGCAAGGCAGACCGGGGCCGGCCGACCTTGGCTTGCAATCACGGCGACCACAACCCCCCGGTCGACCGTCGGCGCCCGGGATCGGCCTAGGCGCAAGGCGCGTCGCCGCCCGTGATCGAGCCTCGGAACCGCGCGCAATCTTGCCGGAGAACGCGCCGCGGAACTTGCCGGGAAATCGGCTTCCGTGGCATGACTTTGCCCGTCGATGCAACGGCCGAACCCGCGCGGACCGGTGATCCGAACCGGCCCGCACGGACGTTCGGCGACGCCTCGCCCGTCCCGCCGCCTCGGGGCGGGCCGCGTCACGCATCGACCCGCGTCGTAGGGGGACGAGCGCGGACGATCCCGTCCCCGCTCGGCCGCCATCCGGTGATCTCCATGCGCTCCCAGCCCACGCCCGGCCCGCTGCGCCGCGCCGCGCTCGCCCTCGGCCTGATCCTGCCGCTCGCGGACGCCGCGGCGCAGTCGGGACCGGGCTGGGTCGATCCGCCCGCCAAGGTCGCGCCCACGACGCCCGCGCCGGCCGCCGCGTCGCCCCAGGCGCCGGCCGTTCCGCCCGCGCCGGTTCCGACGCAGGCTGCCGTGGCCAAGCCCTCGGTGCCGGAGGCGCAGGCCGATGGCGGCGCGATGAGCGGTCCGAGCCGGCGCGCCGAGCGGCCGCGGATGCGCCGCCGCGCCGCCCGGCGCCTCGCCGATGCGCCGCCGGCGGGGTCCACGCCGTTCGCGCCGCCGATCGTGCCCCGAGCCGCGCGCGAGGGCGCCGCCGATCCGCGCTTCCCGGGATGGGCCGGGCGCGCCCAGGCTCTCGCCAGCGACTACCTCGCCGTCTTCTCCGCGCCGAACGGGGCGATGGTGGCGGACGCGCCGCGCTTCTACGGGGCGCGCCTGCGCTTCCACGGGCGGATGATGACGCTGCCGGCGCTCATCGCCGAGAAGCGCCGCTTCGCCCAGCGCTGGCCGGAGCGGCGCTACGCGCCGCGCGCGAGCCGGACCGCCTGCAACGCCGCGATCGAGACCTGCGTCGTGCGCACGATCGTCGATTTCCGCGCCGGCAACCCGGCCCGCGGCGCGCTCTCGCGGGGCGTCGCCGAGCTGGTGCTGGAGGTGAACTTCTCCGGCGGCCGGCCGGTGATCGTCTCCGAATCGAGCCGCGTCCTGCGCCGTGGCGCGACGGTCGGCGCGCTGGCGGGACCGCGCGTCAGCGGCTAGACCGGCCCGATGGCGGTCACGGACATAGCGGCGGCGGAAGGCGCGGAGACCGGCACGGCGCGCGCCGTCCTCGACGGGGTCGGGCGCGCCAACCTGCGGACGCAGATCCGGGCCGAGATCGAGCGCCGCGACCCCAAGCCGGTGGCGCTGCGCACCCTGTTGCTGATGGCCGAGGCCGCCGTCGAGACCTCCGAGGCGGCGCCCGGCTACCGCATCGTCGATCGTCACGGCGCGCCGCGCCTGCGCGAGGGATCGGACGCACCCCTGACGCTGCCCGAGTTCGTCGACGGGCTCCAGGCGAAGCATCCAGCCCTGTTCATGCCGCCGGCGCCGGTCGTCGCCGTGAGCCCCGCACCCGAGGAGGTGGAGAAGGAATCGCCGCTGATGGCGGGCGCCATCGAGATGCGGGCCGCCACCGCGCGCTTCGTCGAGACGCAGTCCGAACTCGCCCGGGCGCTGGCCGAGCGCTCCACGGTCCAGGGCCGGGCGCTCGCCGAATCCGCCGCCGGGCGCGTCTCGGGTCTGCGCACCGCGCTCGGGGCCCGGCTCGCCGCGCGTCGGGCCGGCACCGGGGCGCCGGCCTGGAGCGCGGGGGCGGCGAGGGCCGGCGCGGCCGCGCGCAGGACCCTCGGCCGGCTCGCAGCCGTGGGCGGGGCTTGGCAGGGCGAGGGCGAATCGGTGCGCCAGCATCGCCGCTGGCTCGCGGGCGGCACCGCCGCCGCGCTGCTGGCCGTCCTTGGGGCCGGCCTCGTCGTCGCCGAGCGCATGTCGGCCGGCCCCACAGTACCCGACGCCGCCCCGCCCGCGCCCAATACGATCCCGAAGTCCGCGCCGGTCGACACCGCGACCCCGCCGCCGGAAACCGCCGACACGACCGACTTCGGCGAGCCGCCCCCGCCGCCCTCGCCCAACGAGATCCGCGGGCAAGCCGAGGTGATCGACACCGCCACCGTGCGGGTCGCCGGCAAGGTGCTGCACCTGTTCGGCGTCGAGTGGGTGCGGGGCGGCCAAGCGGACGAACTCGCCAAGTACCTCGCCGGCCGGCCGGTCGCCTGCGCGCCGGTTCCCGGCAGCGACAATGTCTCGTGCTCCGTCGAGGGCCGCGACCTCTCCGAGGTGGTGCTGTTCAACGGCGGCGGCCGCGCCTCGCCGGAGGCCTCCCCCGAACTCGTGGCCGCCGAGGACCACGCCCGCACCGAGCGCATCGGCGTCTGGAAGCGCTGAGGGTCCCCACGGCGATCCGTGCTTCGTTCGACCGGACTTCCGAGAGGAGCACCGCTTGCGGATCGAAGCATTGATCGCCGTAGGAGCCCTGACCGGCCGCTCCGCCGGCCGTCCGGGCTTGCGGATCGGGCGCGCCTGCGCCTCATAGTGGGATGCGGTCGCCGAAACGCGGCGACAGGAGTTCCGGCATGGACCTCTCGGTGGGCCTGAGCGTCTTCGCGGTCGTGGCGGCGCTCCTCGTGGTGGCGACGCTGGCGTCCGGCATCAACATCGTGCCGCAGGGCTACGTCTTCACCGTCGAGCGCTTCGGGCGCTACGCCCGCACCCTCGAATCCGGGCTCGGGCTGATCACGCCGTTCGTCGAGCGGATCGGCCGGCGGGTCAACGTGATGGAGCAGGTGATCGAGGTGGCGAGCCAGGAGGCCTTCACCCGCGACAACGCCGGAGTCACCATCGACGCGGTGGTGTTCTACCAGGTGCTCGACGCGGCCCGCGCGTCCTACGAGATCTCCAACCTCGACGTCGCGACCCGCACGCTGACGATGACCAACATCCGCACGGTGGTCGGCTCGATGGACCTCGACCAGTTGCTCTCCCACCGGGACGAGATCAACGAGCGCCTGCTGCGGGTGATGGACGCCGCAGCCGCCCCGTGGGGCGTGAAGATGACCCGCATCGAGATCAAGGACATCGTGCCGCCGGCCGATCTCGCCGGCGCCATGGCCCGGCAGATGAAGGCCGAGCGCGAGAAGCGCGCAGCCGTGCTGGAGGCCGAAGGCCACCGGCAGGCCGACATCCTGCGCGCCGAAGGGCGCAAGCAGTCGGCGATCCTGGAGGCGGAAGGGCGCAAGGAGGCGGCGTTCCGCGACGCCGAGGCGCGCGAGCGCTCGGCCGAAGCCGAGGCGAAGGCGACCGGCATGGTCAGCGAGGCGATCGCCAAGGGCGACATCGCGGCCGCCAACTTCCTGGTGGCGGAGAAGTACGTCGAGGCGGTGCGCGCCATCGCCACCGCGCCGAACCAGCGGGTGGTGGTGGTGCCGATCGAGGCGGCCGCGCTCGCCGGCACGCTCGGGGGCATCGCCGAGATCACGAAGGCCGTCTTCGGCGAGACCGCGGGCGCCGCGCGCAAGGGCTCGGGGCTGCCGCCCGCCGCCGGCACGCCGCGGCCGTGAGCGCGACGGAGGCTGCCGCCGCGCTAGGGCCGGTCTGGATCTGGGTCCTGTCCGGGCTGGTGCTGATGGGGCTGGAGCTTGCCGCGCCCGGCATCTTCCTGATCTGGCTCGGGATCGCCGCCGTGCTGACTGGCCTCGCCGCCGTGGCGACGCCTGTGGCGTGGCAGGCCCAGGCCCTGCTGTTTGCCGCCCTCTCGGTCGCCGCCGTGGTGCTGGCGAGCCGCCTCGACCGCCGCCACGTCGCCGTGCTCAACCGCGCCGACCGCGGCCTGATCGGGCGCGAGGGCGTGCTGCCCGAGCCGATCCGCGACGGCGCCGGCCGCATCCGCTTCGACGACACCCTCTGGCGCGTCACCGGCCCGGATCTCCCCGCCGGCGCGCGGGTGCGGGTCACGGGGATGGACGGGACGGTGCTGCGGGTGGCGGGGGTGTGAGGCTGCTCAGGACTCCGTTCCCCGATGCGGCCGCATCGATCGCCGCTTCAATCCGTCATCCCGGGGCTGGGTAGCAGAGCCCGGAGTCCAGGGTCGCAGTGGTGTTCGACCTGCACTGTCAGCGGCTCTGGATTCCGGGCTCGCCTTACGGCGACCCGGAATGACGGAGTGGGGCTGGGGGCGACGGCGGAGAACGGGAGGCGCTCTTGCCCTATGCCGTCTACATGCTCGCCAGTCGGCGGCACGGCACCCTCTACATCGGCGTCACGAACGATCTCGCGCGACGCGTGTACGAGCACAAGACGAAGCAGAACCCCGGATTTGCCGCGACCTACGGCGTCGATCGATTGGTCTGGTACGAGACCTACGAGCGGATCGTCGAGGCCATCGATCGCGAGAAGGTGCTGAAGAAATGGCGCCGCGACTGGAAGGTCCGACTGATCGAAGGTTTCAATCCCGAGTGGTCCGACCTTTATGCGACGTTGGTGGGGTGGACCGGTTGAGGCTCCAATTTACATCGCCCGCCTCGTCATTCCGGGGCTGCGTAGCAGAGCCCGGAATCCAGAACCGCAGGTGGTGTTCGACCTGCACTGTCGACGGCTCTGGATTGCACGCCCAAGGCAATCGCTCGAAGCCTCCGTTGCGGCTTCGGGGTGCGAAGAGTGCCCCGCGGAGCGGGCTTTCCAGGAAGAACGTCCTGGAAAGTATCGAGCGAAGCGAAAGCCTGAGCCCGCGAAAGCGGGTGCCGGCGGCTGAGGCAGGAGAAAAACCAGGGCAAACGCGTTCAAGCGATTGCTCTGATTGCACGCCTCCGGCTCGCCTTACGGCGCCCCGGAATGACGATGCGAGACGGTATCGATCGGTCGCCCTCACCCGAACGCCCCGACCTCGTGCTGGATCATCCCCGAGATCTCGCGCACCTGGGCGAACATCCGGCGGATCGGCTGGAACAGGCCGGTGTGCTCGGCCTCGTAGGTGCCGACGTCGCGCGGGCCCGCCGGCTCGCCGAAGTTGAGGCCGAGCGTCGGGTCGGGGGTGACGGGGAAGATCTCGTCCAGCAGCGTCAGGCAGCCGTCGATGTCGAGCCGCAGGAAGCGCTCGAGCAACTGCTCGCGGCTGATCCCGGCCTGGGGCCGGAAGCCGGGGATGTGCACCGCCGTGAACCAGATCCGGTGGACCAGGGCGAGGCGGATCGCGTGCAGCAGGGTGAGGCGCACCGACATCTTCTTCAGGTCGGGCGCCGCGCTCTGGAGGCTGAGCCAGTCGGTGGTGAGCCGCCCGAACAGGCGGCGCAGGTTCGGCGCGAGGTCGAGGCGGTCGAGGGCGCCTGCGATGACGATGAGCTCGTCGCGCCGCCCGTCCTTCCGGGTGCGGCGGGCGCGCTCCAGCCAGACGGCCGGGTCGAGGGTGTCGATGTAGGCGCGCAGCACGTCGAGGTCGCCCACCGAGGCCGCGTGCTGCACCAGCCGGAAGGCGCGGGAGAAGCGCACCGAATCGCGGCGCATGTCGGCAAACAGGTCCGGAGCGCGGCCCGCCGCCCGGCCGAGGCCGTGCAGCGAGTTGGCGAGGTAGCCGAGCTGGTGCAGGATCGCGTTGTTGGGGATCGCCCGTATCTGGCGCGGGTGGGTGATCAGCGCCGGCCCCCCGGCATCCGATTGCCGCACCACGGGCCGCGAGCCGGTGCGGTCGATCAGCCCCGGGCCGAAGGTGCCGAGCAGGGCCGCGTAGCCCGGGTCGTCGACCAGCGTCTCCATGTCCTGGCGGACCACGGTGAAGAATTCGAGGGCGAAGTCGGTCTCGGCGTAGACCGGGTCGTCGGCCGCGTCCGCGCCCTCGGCCGCCTCGGTCAGGGCGTAGCCGGGGAAGGCGTCGTCCTCGGCGACGTCGAGCGCGTAGACGTGCTCGGCAATCCGCGCGATGCCGGCCTCCGCCAACGCCCGAGAGCCGAACAGCAGGTAGCCGTCCGTCCCCTGGAAGCTCGATTCGAGCCGGACCTTGATCCCGGCCGTGCGGTTGCGCGCGCGCGCGTCCTCGGGGGCGAGGTAGGCGAGGCGGTCGCGCAGCGAGGTCGGGTGGGCGCCGCGCCCGATCGACTCGCCGTGGGTGTCGAAGATCGCGAGCTCGACCGCCTCCAGCCCGTTCCCGACCAGCATCTCGGTGATGCGCAGGCGCAGCCGCTCGATCCAGAAGGTCGCGGCGAGCTGGCCGACGTAGCGCCCGGAATCCGAGTAGCCGAACTGCACGGTGAGCCGGCCGATGCGCTGGAGGTGGCGCCGCCAGTGGGGGTTGCGCAGCGCGTCGTCCAGCACCCGGATGCCCTGCTCCAGCGCGCTCGCCGTCTCGAACAGCGGCGTGATCTCGAGCTTGTCGGCGATGCCGTAATGGCGCGCCAGCCAGAGGGCGGCGAGCAGGGTGTAGCCGGTCTCGGTCTCGGCGATGAGGAAGCGCACCGGGTGCGTGCCGTCGACGTGCTTGAGGATCTGCGCGATCGTCATCATCAGCCGCGCGGCGGACGCCCGCTCGGCGGCCAGCGCCCCGAAATCGACGGCGACCGGCTGCACGTCGTTCAGGAGCGTGTGGATCGCCGAGAGGTGCGAGCGGCGCTGCGCCGCGTCCGTCGGCTCGCCCTCCAGGTCGATGACGCGGCGCACGGCGTTGTGGATCTGGCTGGCGTTGAGCCGGAAGTGCGGCAGCGCGTTCGACAGCCCGTGCGTCGCGATGCCGGCGCGCAGCACCGCGATGGTGCGCTGGTCGGCCTCCGCCTCGGCGGCGGTGACGGCACCGGCCAGCCCCGCCATCAGCGCGCCGGAATCGCTCTGCGCCCGCTCGCGCTCGATGATCAGCGCGAGCGCGAAGCGGTGCACCGCCTCCAGCGAGGGCTTGGTGCCGAGCCGCGGCGCCACCGCGAGCTGGCGGTTGACCGCGGCAAGCGCCCCCTCGGCGAGGCCCCGCACCACGCCGGTGGCGGGGATGGCGGGGAGGTGGCGCATCACCCGGTCGAGCTGCATCCGCTTGGATTCGAGGCGGTAGCGGAGCGTGTCCCACCAGCCGATGTCGGTGCGCCCGTCGGTGTCGCAGCCGACCCAGCTCGCGATGGCGAAGGGGCGCGGCACCAGCTCGGTCCAGCGGTCGGGCCAGCGGGCGCGGGCCGCATCGAGCAGCGCGCCGTTGAAGGCATCGACCGCCTCGCGCCCGTGGTTGGCCGCCACGCAGGCCTGCTCGAACTCGCCGTCCAGCGTGATCGGCGCGTCGGGCCGCGTCGAGAGCGCGGCGGCCTTCGCGATCAGCGGGGTGCGCGCCTGCGCGTCCCCGAGGCTGGCGGCCTCGGCGATCAGCGCGGCGACCGCCCGCGGCATGCCGAAGGTCGGGTGCGCGGTGAACACCACGGCGAAGGCCGTCCGCGCCATCCCGTCGCGAAAACCCTCGAAGGCGCCGGGCCGGTCGGGCACCGCCGCGACGAGGCGGGCCGGCATCGCGGCTCCGGGGTCCGCGGCCTCGGCGATCCCGACGTAGTCGCGCAGCCGCGCGGCCCGCTCGGCCAGCGCCTGCGCCCGCAGGCGCACGAACAGGGCGTCGAGGTCGCCCTCGGTGATCTCGCCCCGGTCGAAGCGGCGGGTGATGGCCAGCGTCACCGCCAGCACGGGGTTGCGGAACGGGTCCTCGCTCGCCTGCTCGCGCGAGGCCTCGATCAGCCCGACGAGGTGCGCCTCGAGCTCCTCCGGATCGCGGGTCTCGTCCGTTCGCATCGCTCGCTCGGGCTCCGGAAGGAGGGTGCGCGGTTGGGCGCGGGCGAACCCGCATCTCCCGCCGTCCGGTGTCGGGGTCACGGGACGGGCCGACGACGCAAGGACCATTCCGTGCGGCCCGGGCTTGCGCCGCGATCGAGGGTGCACGCGCGTCCGCCATGGGGTAACGCTGCAGGGCATGGAAACCGTCCTGATCCTGGCAGCCGTCACGGCCTGCGCGGCGGCCGGCCTCGTCGCCCTCGCGCTGACCGCGCGCGGCCGGCGCGCGCCGCTTCGCATGGACAGCGACCTCGACGAGGTGGACGAGCGGATGGTGCTCGCCTCCGTCGCGCCGCCGGCCAGCCCGATCGACCGGTCGGCCGCGGTCTCCGACCTCGATCCGGTCGACGCCGGACGCGATCATCCCGAAGACCTCAAGCGCCTCGAACGGTTCGATCCGGCTGAGGGCGGCACGCGTTGAGCCCGGTCCGCCCGTCCCGCGCGGCATTCCTGGCCGCAGCCTTCAGCCTGCTCCTCGGCCCCGCGCGGGCGCAGGAGTCGCCGACGCCGGCCGCGCTCGTCCCTGCGCAGCCCTGCGGCACGCGCGCCGCCCGCTACGCGGGGGAACGGGACTTCGAGGTGTTCGTCACGCGCCTCGGCCGGGCGAGCCTCGAAAACCCCCTGCGGCCGCTGACGCCGGAGGTGACGCAGGTGCTCCAGGTGACGATCGCCGGCAAGCTCGCCACCGCCTACGGGCCGGACCTCACGGCGTTGCGCCGCGGCGCCGCGCCCGCCGCCCTGGAGGCGCAGCTCGGCACGGCGATCCGCTGGGAGGCGGCGCTGCCGGCGCTGCCCGATCCGCTCGCGATCGTCGCCGAGGACGGCGCGCCGCTCGCCACCCTCGCGTTCCGCGACTGCGCGGAGCCGCCCGCGGTGAAGGCGCCGCCGGCGGCCGCACGCAAGGACCGCGCGGGGCCGCGGGCCAGGGCGGCGAGCGCCCCGAAGGTGCCCAAGGCTCCGCCCGGCTTCAGCGTGCCGCAGGGCGCCATCGCCGAGTAGCGCGCCGTGTCAGGGGATCTCTGCCGTCCTGCGCGCGAACCGTATCCGGGCGGGCGCCGGCTGGGATACGGTCGACGGGCAACGGCGCTGCTTTGCAAGGACGACGGACCATGGCCAACGGCATGACGGCCGCGCAGGTGATCGCGGCGCTCGGGCTCGCGCCCCACCCGGAGGGCGGCCACTACCGCGAGACGTTTCGCGATGCCCGCGAGGTCGACGGGCGGTCCGTCGGCAGCGCGATCTACTACCTGCTCGACGTGGGCGAGGTCTCGGCGTGGCACCGGGTCGACGCCGCCGAGATCTGGCACTGGCACGCCGGTGCGCCGCTCGTGCTCAGCGTGAGCCCGAACGGCCACGACGCCGCCGCCCACCACCTCGGCCCGGACCTCCTGCGCGGGCAGCGTCCGCAGCTCGTCGTGCCGGAGGGCCACTGGCAGACGGCGACGAGCCTCGGCGCCTGGACGCTCGTCGGCTGCACGGTCTCCCCGGCCTTCCGCTTCGCGGGTTTCGAGATGGCCCCGCCGGACTGGCGGCCGGTGCCGCGCGGGAGCGCCGAGCGAGGCGGGGACCGGCTCGCGTGAAGCGAACGCCCGGGGCGTCGGGGCACGTTCCGTGATCGGGAGATCACAGCATCGCGTAGCCCGCCCGGACGAAGGCGCCGGGAATGCGCCGAGGTCGCCCGACGCCGCCGTCCGGGACGCGCAGATCGCCGCGTGCGAGGAACAGGGCCGCAACGCCGGCCGGCCCGAGCACCGCGCCGGCCACGTGCCCCGCGCGCCGCCCGCCCGCGCCGGCAATCCCGCGCACCCGACGAGGCCGCCGACCGCGAACGTCATCGCCGCGAGCCGGAACGGCGTCGACGGCGCCGGAGCGCTGGAACAGCCAGCGCCTCGTCGCCGCCGGCCGCAGCTACGGTCTCGCCTTGGACGATCCGACCTCGCGCATCGAGCATCAGGGCGCGGTCGCTCACCGCCATCCATCCAGATCGGCAGCACGTGAGTCGGGCTGCGGAACGACGATCCGTAGCGCGATCTCACATCAGCCAGTTCGATGTCCTCGCGGTCGCGCAAGGCGCGCGCTTCCGAAGATCATGCGCAACCGCATCGATATCTTCACGCGCCAGCGCGAGGCTGAGACGGTGAGGCGTACCCTCCCAGTAAGGCTTGAGCGTAATGGGCATGATCGGCTTTCGACCGAGTAAAAGAAATGTGTTCGTATCGATTGGGGAAATTAAAAAATGTTAATCGTCAGTAGTAAAGACTATTGACCATGATATATAGCAAAATTATAAAATGATTATTTTGCCCTCCTGACCGTACATCCGCACTAATGCATGTAATGCTGATGCTGGAGCGTCGGATTACGCGTTAACGCATGTTAATGCGATTGCCGCTGGATCATCCCACTGTCGATCGATCCTCAGTCGCAGACGTGGCGACCGCGAGACGCGCACGTTCCCACCTACTCTGCCGCGGAGGGCCGGTATGGTCCGCTTCCACATCGACAGCGACGACGGCGACCTGCTCGTCCATGACGAGGAGGGACAGGATTATGCTGACGCGCAGGCCGCCCGTGACGTGGCCCTCGCGTCGCTCCCGGACATGGCGAAGTGCGGGATCGGGCGCGGCGGTCGACGCACGTTCAGTGTCCGGGTACGGGATGAGAGCGGTGCCACCGTCTACAGCGCCAGCCTGAGGCTGGAGGACGAATGGTCCGTCGAGCCTCCGCTGTCTTACACCGGCGGCCCTTGATGCTGACGCCTCAAGGGCGACCCGCCGCACGAGCGGCGACGCGCCTCCGCGATCGCCAACGGACAACGGAAGGAAGGGTCAAACGTTCGGGCCGTTGGTATTGGAGCGCCTCACGAAACGTCCGACGCACGGTGCGCGCCCGCGCGGGGGCGGGGGTTGAACGGGCGTTTCGTGAGGCGCCCCTGATCCAAGGGGCCAAGGACGAAGGGCCGTGCCTCAGGCGTCGGGCCGCCGCGGATTCAAGTGGAGGTAGTTCGGCCTGAAGCCGCAGAAGACCTTCAGTCTCGGTACGTCGGGGATGTCGAGGTGGCCGCGCTTCAGGATGATCAGGTTCTGTCCGCGCAACTCCTGCATCATCCGGTTGGCATGCACCGGCGTGAACCCGAACAGATCCGCCAGATCGATCTGCGTCATCGGCAGGTCGTAGCCGTTCTCCGTGGCGCAGCCCACGGCCTGGAGGCGGACCAGCAATTCGCAGAACAGGTGCGCCACGCGCTTGTCGGCAACGCGCTGCCCCATGCTGGCCAGCCACTCGCGCAGGATGCTCTCGTCGACCAGCGTCGCCCACCAAAAGGCGCGCGCGAGATTGGGCCGTCTGGCTGTCAGGTCGATGATCGTCTCGCGTGGGATCTCCGCGATGCAGGAGGCGGCAAGCGTGCCGATGCTGTGGTCACGCTCAGCCAGGATCGCCATATGCAGGTCGCAGAAGTCGCCGGGTAGCAGCAAGGCCCAGGATCTGGCGCTTGCCGCCGGGCAGGATCTTGTAGCGGCAGGCCAGCCCGTCCAGGACGAGGTGCACGGTCTCGGGCCGGTCGCCCTCGTGGCTGAGGTCGCGATGCGCCTCGACCTGCCGGGTCAGGACTGAGACCGCGTGGAGTGCGGCATGGTCCGCCTCGTCGAGGCCGCCGGCATGGTCGAGCTTGCGGATCAGCGGGTTCGACATCGTCTCTTCCGCATCGACAAGCTTTGAAAATCTGAAATTGACTTATGTTATTCGTCGATAACGCGCAAGGAAAACTAAAGTCATACGAACTTTCTTGCTGCGCCGTCGGCTTTCATCGCGATCATACCAACAAATTTCGGCGTGACGTTCCACGATGAGACGTAGAGTCATCCATCCGGTGAACGTGCTCGGGGGGTCGGCGCCCTGACTGGATCTGGATCTCCTGCGATCAATCCGGGTGAGGGCCTTGGGCAGCACCGGCCATTGTTTCAGGCTCGATGACGAGGGGTGATCGACGGTGTCATGGGATGGATCGGGCGCCCCGGTGTGGGATGCCGAGCACCTGCGCATCGCCACCGATGCGGCCGGGGTCGCCCTGTGGTCGTGGAACGTCGACACCGATGAGATCGCCCTCGACGAGCGCGCGCACGGCTTGTGGGGCCTCCCCAGTGATGCGCCGGTGAGCTTCGACGACCTGTCCGCGTGCATCCATCCGGCCGATGTCGACGGGGCGAGGATCGCGTTCAAGGCGACGCGAGCGGTGCTGGGGGCCTACGAGATCGACTTCCGAATCCTGCACGGCAAGGAGACTCGCTGGGTCTCGGCACGCGGCCAGGGCGACGATGCCGGCAACGTCGCCCGCGTGATGTTCGGCGTCTTCCTCGACGTGAGCAAGGCCCGCCTCGCCGCGTGACATCCCGCCACCCGATGCGGTCGCGGGCTGGCGGGGGCCTATCGATCGCCTCGCGACGTGTCCGGAATGGCGGCTCCGCGCGTCGGTCGAACCCGGCCACGCCTCCGGGCCGAGACACGACCGGGGCGCCGCAGCCCGTTCGGCAGCCGTCAGTGCTCGTCCATGCGATCCGTCGGGCCGACGTCGGCGGCGATCGCGTCCAGTGCGGCGAGACGGTGCGGGTCGCGCCCACGGGGCCGCTCGTGGCCTCGCAGATCGAGCTGGACGCGGCGCTGACGGGCCTCGGGCCTGATCTTCAGAGGAGTTCCTGCGCTCCGCCCTCGAGGCCGGCGGGCTCGTGCCGGTGCTGGAGGCGTGGTGGCCGCGCTTCTCCGGCCCGCGCCTGTTACTGCCCGAGCGGGCGGCTGATGCCGGCACCGCCGGGGCGTTCGTGGATTTCGTCAAGGCGTCCGGGCGGAGCGGGTAGCAGGGACCCGGAGTCCTGCTCCGAACGCGGATCAGGTGATGTACTGGCCGCCGTTGATCGTCAGCGTCGAGCCGGTGACGAAGGCGGCCTCGTCGCTGGCGAGGTACTCGACCGCTCGGGCGATCTCGTCGGCCTCGCCCAGCCGCCCGGTCGGGATCGACGCGATGATCTTGTTGCGGATGTCCTCGGCCACCGCCATCACCATCTCGGTGGCGATGTAGCCCGGCGCCACCACGTTGACGGTGATGCCCTTGGCCGCGCTCTCCTGCGCCAGCGCCTTGGCGAAGCCGATCACGCCGGCCTTCGCCGCCGAGTAGTTGGTCTGGCCCGCTTGGCCCTTCTGGCCGTTGATCGACGAAATGATGATGATGCGCCCGAAGCCGCGGGCGCGCATCCCGTCGATGAGGGGCCGCGTGCAGGTGAACATCGAGTCGAGGTTGGTGCGGATGACCTGCTGCCACTTCTCGAAGGTCATCTTATGGAACGCGCCGTCGCGGGTGATGCCGGCGTTGTTGACCAGGATGTCCACCGGCCCGAGCTCAGCCTCGATCGTCTTGATCCCGGCCTCGCAGCTCGCGAGGTCGCCCACGTCGAACTTGAAGACGGGGATGCCGGTCTCGGCCTTGAAGGCGTGGGCGGCCTCGTCGTTGCCGCCGTAATTGGCCGCCACCTTGTAGCCCTTGGCCTTGAGCCCCTTCGAGATCGCCGCGCCGATGCCGCGGGTGCCGCCGGTGACGAGGGCGACGCGTTCCTGAGCCATGGTTTCCTCCGTTTCTGATTAGAAATTATTGCTTATTGTTTCGTCGATTGCCCACACGCGTATGGGTCCGCGTGGAGCTTCGTTGAGTTTGCTGTCCGGCTTACCATCAGTGCGAAGTGTGCGAACGCCAATTAAATTTGCAGGTTTCTCAAGGCGTTTTAAATCCACAACTTCCCAAAACACAGCAAAGCTGCTGTCTGTCTCAAGGGCGTGCTTGCTGCGCAGGTGTGGCTTTTTGCGCTTTCCCGAGTGACTTTCTTCATATCCATCCAGCTTCTCTACGGAGACTGTTTTATGGCGAGAAATTTTCCCACTCAAAGTTCTGAGACGCAGTTGCTGACACATATATTAAAGCTGGAATATCTTTGTCTAAATCTTCCAGCCTTAGTTGCTTGAATAGCTCCCAAGCATTGCTGCCATAAGCAACCCTGCCATGCTGATTGAAAATGGTCTCGCCATCTTCGATGTATATTGCAGGAATGGGCGTTAGAGGAGCTTGTATCGATTGTATGCGAAGATCACGCCCGCTCGACGCACATGGCCACGCCCATGCCGCCGCCGATGCAGAGGGTGGCCAGCCCCTTCTTGGCGTCGCGCCGCTTCATCTCGTGCAGCAGCGTGACCAGGACGCGGGCGCCCGACGCACCGATCGGGTGGCCGATGGCGATGGCGCCGCCGTTGACGTTCACCTTGGAATCGTCCCAGCCCATGTCCTTGTTCACCGCGAGCGCCTGGGCGGCGAAGGCCTCGTTGGCCTCGATGAGGTCGAGGTCGGAGGGCTTCCAGCCGGCCTTCTCCAGGGCTTTTCGCGAGGCGGGAATCGGGCCCGTGCCCATCACCTTCGGGTCGACGCCCACGGTCGCCCACGACCTGATCGTGGCGAGCGGCGTCAGGCCCCGGCGCTCGGCTTCCGCCGCCGACATCAGTACGATCGCCGCCGCGCCGTCGTTGAGGCCCGAGGCGTTGGCCGCGGTCACGGTGCCATCCTTGGAGAAGGCCGGCTTCAGCTTGGCCATGGCTTCGACAGTGGCGCCATCGCGAATATACTCGTCGGTGTCGACGACCACGTCGCCCTTGCGGCCGGACACGGTGACGGGGGCGATCTCCTCCTTGAAGCGGCCCTCCTTGCGGGCGGCCTCGGCCTTGTTCTGCGAGCGCGTCGCGAACTGGTCCTGCTGCTCGCGGGTGAGCTGGAAGGCCTGGGCCACGTTCTCGGCGGTGGTGCCCATGTGGTAGCCGTTGAAGGCGTCCCACAGCCCGTCCTTGATCATCGTGTCGACGAGCTTCACGTCGCCCATCTTCTGGCCGCCCCGCAGGTACTGCGCGTGGGGGCTGAGCGACATCGATTCCTGGCCGCCGGCCACGATGACGGTCGCGTCGCCGTTGGCGATCTGCTGCATGCCCAGCGCCACCGTGCGGAGCCCTGAGCCGCAGACCTGGTTGACGCCCCAGGCGGTGGCCTTCTCCGGGATGCCGGCCGCGATCGCGGCTTGGCGGGCCGGGTTCTGGCCGGCGCCGGCGGTGAGCACCTGCCCGAAGATCACCTCGTCGACGTCGTCGGGCGAGACGCCGGCGCGCGCGAGCGCGGCCTGGATCGCCACCTTGCCGAGTTCGTGCGCGGGCACCGCGTTGAACGCGCCGCCGAACGAGCCGACGGGCGTGCGCGCCGCGCCGACGATGACGATGTCTTCGCTGCCTGCCATCTGACGTGTCTCCTCTGCCGGCCGGCGCGCCTTGGCGGTCGCACGCTCCGAGGCCGTTGCCCTCGGATGAAAGGCTTAGGATGCGCGAAGTCAAGGAGCCTGGATGGCCCGGCGTGCCGCCGCGGCGGGGCCGAGACCGCGACGCGAGCCACCAGGATGCATTATTCTGCGGGACAACGCGTCAGATTGCTGTTTTCGTCGTCGGCTGAAAGCCTTAAGGTTCCTGCCGGACGCGGGGACGACCCCTGTCGACGGGGATGCCCCCGCTCGTCGCGCGATCGGGAGAGGCCGCAGAGATGGCGGACAGCGTCAAGGCACACCAGACCGTCATCAAGAAGTACGCGAACAGGCGCCTCTACCACACCGGAACCTCGACCTACGTCACCCTCGAAGACCTCTCGACGATGGTGCAGAGCGGCGAGGACTTCGTCGTCTACGACGCGCGCTCGGGCGACGACATCACCCGTTCGGTGCTGACGCAGATCATCTTCGAGCAGGAGAACAAGGCCGGGGCCGACAACCTCATGCCGGTGGCGTTCCTGCGCCAGCTGATCCGCTTCTACGGCGACAGCATGCGCACGATGGTGCCGAGCTTCCTCGAATTCTCGATGGCGAACTTCGCCCGCGACCAGGACGGCCTGCGCGAGAAGTTCTCGCAGAGCTTCGGTCCCTCGACGTTCCAGAACGCCATCGAGCAGCAGGTGCGGGCCAACATGGGCTTCTTCGGCGATGCCATGAAGATGTTCACCGGGTTCACGCCCCCCGGCGTGCCCGGCCCGGCGGCCCCCGCCCCGCAGGTTCCGGCACCTGCCTCCAGTGACCTCGACGACCTCAAGCGCCAGATGCTGGCGATGCAGGAGCGCCTGGAGGCGCTGGCCAAGAAGTAGCCGCGCGGCCCGGGGCGCTCAGGAAAAGGTTGACGAACCGTTAACGCCGGCCCCACCCTTGCACCGCGCCTCCGGTCTCGGGGCGACGGTGCGGGCCATGGTGCGGATCAGGACACTCCAGCGTTCCGGAACGGTACGCGCCGCGCGGGGCGCGCCCGAGGCACCGCTGCGACCCGAGCCTTCCCGTGCCCTCGTCGCGCTGGGCGGCGGCCGGGACGATCACGCCCGATCGGAGACGACGCGAAAAACCCGCAGCGGCGCACGGCCGCTCGCGGGCTTCCTGGCTCAAATGATCGTGGATGCGGACCCGACGCTGCGCCCGTCGCGCCTGGAGCGGACGCGGACCGCCGCAGCGTGCTACGCCGAGACGGCGCGGCGGACCGCCTGGATCAGGCCTCGGCCGACTTCACCTTGAGCACCTGACGGCCGCGGTACATCCCGGTCTTCAGGTCGATGTGGTGCGGACGGCGCAGCTCGCCCGAATCCTTGTCTTCGACGTAGGTCGGCGCCTTGAGGGCGTCGGCCGAGCGGCGCATGCCGCGGCGGGAGGGGGAGGTCTTGCGCTTCGGAACGGCCACGGCAGGAATCCTAGGTTCGGTCGAACGGCGCCACGGTGAAGCCCAGAGGCTTCGCGTTCAAGCGTCGCCGCGCGCCGCCGGGCCGGAGATTTCGAGGGCGGTTTATAGCGGCGCTGCGTTATCCTGGCTAGGGGCTCCGGGACGAGGGGGTTTGCCGGCGATGGACGATCGGGTGCGGGCCGCGTGCATGGTCGGGGGCGCTGCGCTTCGCATGGTGGTCCCCTCGGGATGGAGGGCAGACCTTCGTCGCCCACGCGGCTGCTTGGTCGTGAACGGAACCGGGTACCAGGATCAGGGAGACCACGGTGCACGCCTCGCTGCGGGGGACACCGGATTCCTGACGCTGAACCGTCCCTTCGCCGCGGGCAGCCGTGACCCCTGCTAGGACGTGAGCGTGCCCCCTTCGCGGCGCACGGCGCCGACGGGAATGCGATCGTGGGGCGGACGATCCGGACCAGCCCCTCAAGCTGTCCCTTCGCGACCTACCTGCGCGGCTTCGCCAAGACGGTAGCGGGGACGACGTAGAGCGCTCCGCAGGCACTCCATGGCGGCCCGCACAGGCCGGACCGGGATACGTCTCACCTCGCGCGGGGTCCTGCCCCACGACCGGACAACGCCCCTCGGACCGACCTGCCCCGCCGCGCGTCGTCATCGTGGGCGCGGGCTTCGGTGGCCTCGCGGCCGCCAAGGCATTGGCCGGGTCGGACGTGCCGGTCACGCTGGTCGACCTCAACAACTATCACCTGTTCGTCCCGCTGCTGTATCAGGTCGCCGCCGCCGCGCTGTCGCCGGCCGACATCGCCGAGCCGATCCGCCGCATCGTGGCGGACTACCCCGACATCGACGTGGTGATGGGCAAGGTCGCCGCCATCGACGCGGAGACGAAGAGCGTCCGGCTCACGGACGGAGAGGCCATCGCCTACGACCGTCTCGTCGTCGCCACGGGCTCGACCAGCACCTACTGCGGGCACGACGAATGGGCGCCCATGCGCTCTCGTTGAAGACCATCGAGGAGGCCCGCGCGATCCGCACCCGGTTCCGACGGCGTTCGGTCGCGCCGCCGAAAGACCGCGACGCGCATCGCCGCGGTGACCGGGTCCGGTCCGCATCCGTCGGTTGGACCAGCATCGCTCGCAGGTACGGTCTCCGGTTGCTCATCTGCCCCTATCCGTGATGGCCAACCTCACACGTGGAACGTCCGGTTGCCGCGAGACGCCGCCTCAGAGCCCCAGCGCGCCACCGTCCGAGCGCGGATCATGCACCGCCTCGATCCGACCCCTTGGGTGGCGCACCAGCATGCCGGCGTGGCCGAGCGAGTCGATGTAGGCGCCGCCCAGTTCCTCGATCTCATGGCCCATCTTGGCCAGCGCGCGGAGACAGGCCGGATCGAAGCGGTCCTCGACCTTCACGGTGAGCGAGTCCGCCCCCCAGGTGCGGCCGTAGAGCAGGCGCGGCGCGTCGACGGCCTCCGCCGGACTCATCCCATAATCGGCATAGCGGGAAAAAATCTGGGCCTGGAACTGGGGCTGGCCGTCACCCCCCATCGCGCCGTAGGCCATCACCCGGCCGTCGTCGAAGCAGGCAAGCGCGGGGATCAGGGTGTGGAACGGGCGCCGGCCCGGCTCCAGCGGGTTCACGGTATTCGCGTCGAGGGAGAACGCCGTGCCGCGGTTCTGCCAGTGGATGCCGGTGGCCGGCAGCACGCAGCCCGAGCCGTACTCCCAGTAGATCGACTGGATGTAGGAGACGGCCAAGCCGTCGTCGTCGATCGCCCCCATCCACACCGTGTCGCCCGCGTCGGGCGCGCGCAGGGGGAGGCTCGCGGCACGCCCCACGTCGATCTGCGCCGCCTCGCGGGCGAGGCTTTGGGGGGTGAGGTGGGCGGCGGGGTCCGAGGTCAGCCGGTCGTAATCGGTCACCACCCGGTCGCGGATCGAAAACGCGCGCTTGGTCGCCTCGATCAGCCCGTGATAATGCGCGGGGGTCTCGGGCTGGCGGATGTTCAGCCGGTCGAGGATGCCGAGGATCAGCAGCGCGGCGATCCCCTGCGTCGGCGGCGGGAAGTTGTAGAGCGTCGCGTCGCGCCGCCGGATCGACAGGGCTTGACGCTCCCGCGGCTGGTAGGCCTTCAGGTCGGCCCGCGTCACCGGCGCGTCCAGGCGTTCGAGATCGGCGGCGATCTCGCGGCCGACGTCGCCGCGGTAGAAGTCGTCGAGCCCGGCATGGGCCAACTGCGCCAGGGTCGCGGCCAGCGCCGGCAGTTTCCGCACCTCGCCCGCCGGCCACGGCTCGCCGTCCTTGAGGAAGGTGGCGGAAAAGTTCGGCGCGTCGTGGAGGGTGTCGAGCGCCTTCGGGACGTAGCGCGCCTCGGAGGCCGAGACCGGGCAACCGTCCCGCGCGTGGCGGATCGCGTCGGCGAGCAGCGTTGCGAGCGGCAGGCGACCGCCCAGCGCCCGCGACAGCTCCAGGGCGAGGCGCCAGCCGCCGATGGCGCCGGCCACCGTCACCATCGCGTCCGGGCCGCGCGCCGGGATCGCGTCGAGCTCCCGCTCGCGGTAGCGCGCGCGGGTGGCGAGGCCGCCGGCCGGCCCGCAGGCCTCGATGCCGCGCACGCGGCCCCCCCGCTCGCGCACCAGCCAGAACCCGTCGCCGCCGATGCCGTTCATGTGCGGGTAGACCACGGCGATGGTTGCCGCCATCGCCGTCATCGCCTCGATGGCGTTGCCGCCCTGCGCCAGCACGGTCTGCCCGGCCTGCGCTGCGAGGTGGTGCGGGGCGGCACAAGCGCCGTGGGCGAAGACAGAGGTCTCGGGCATGTCCGTGTCAGGGTCGCGAGGGTGGGTGGCACGAGGCTTACGGGAACCGCGCCGCCCCGCAAAGGCTTCGGGATCGCGCAAGACCCTCCGCTCGCGACGGACGCGACGCGGGTCGCGCACCCTGCGCGGGAGAGGGGCGGGGGTGAGACCAGCGCGGACACGGCGCGCCGCTCATCCCTCGTAACTTGGACATCAAGTTACGAGGGCACCCGCACCGCGTTCGTCTGTCGGCCGCCGGACGGCTTGCGCGGCTCCGCGGACCCGAGCGGGCGCCGCGCCTCTCGCCATGCCGACCCGGTTCAGGGCTGAGCCGCGGGTGGGCGGATGTCCAGGGGCCGCCCACCCTCGGGCGGAGGCGCGTCGGCGGCCTCGGCGCGGGCGCGCCGCGCGGCGTCCTCGGCCGCCTGCGCCCGGAGGCGGAGCTGGCGGGCAGCCTCCTCGGATGCGGCTTTCTCCGCCGCAGCCCGCTCCGCGGCGGCCTTGTCGGCCAAGGCCTTCAGGGCGGCGGCGCGCGTCCTGTCCATCTCGAGGCGGGCGCGGCGGCGCTGGCGCTCGACCTGATCGGCCTCGAACAGCTCGATCGTCTCGAGTTCGCGCTGGAGCACCAGGGCCGCGAGGCCGGTGGAGAGCGGGCCGGCGTCGAGGCTGCGCTCGGGCGCGGTGAGCGCACCCGTCAGGCCGAGCTGGATCGCGGGTGCGGGCCCGGCCCAGCCCTTCGGCGCCGTGCCGCCCATGAGAGTACCGCGCGCGTCGAGGCGGCCGGCGCGCAGGTCGTAGCCGAGCGTGCCGGTCCAGCGCGTGGGGCCGAAATCGAGGTCGAGGGGGCCGGCCCGCAGCACGCCGCCGACGAGGGTCGCCGGGGCCGCCGCCGGGGCGGTCGTGCCCGCGGCGGATTTTCCGAGTTCGTCGGCGACCAGCGCCTGGAGCCGGCCCTCGCGCAGGGGGTCCTCCACCTGGAGGGCGCGGGCCAGCGCCCGGCCCGCGGCGGCCGGGTCGGTCTCGGGCAGGTTGAGGGCCGACAGCGTCAGGTCGCCGCTGCCGGACAGGTTCGCGGCGAGCGCCGGCCCGCCGTCGCCGGAGGTGCCGAAGCGCAGGTGCGCGGAGATCCGGCCGCCGATCGGACTGCCGTCGGCGAGCGCCGCGATCGAGGCGTCCGCCAGCGTCCCCTCGCCCGAGACCGTCGCCGCCGGGCCTCGGCGGGACAGGGTCGCGGAGCCGCCGAGCCGCCCCTCGGCGAGCTGTGCGGACAGGTCGCGCAGCGTCAGCGTGCCGTCGTCGAGGCCGAGGCCGAGGCCGGCGCTTGCGGCGGTGAGGCCGCGCCCGAGTTCGAGCCGCTCGACCCGCAGGTCGAGGTCGATGCGCGGCCCCGGCGGCGGCGCGGTCCCGAACCGTCCGGCCGCGCCGGCCGGGATCACCAGCGCGGCGGCCAGTTGGGGCAGGGAGAGGCGGGCGAGGCGGGCGTCGCCCGCGATCTCGCCGCCGGGCGCCCGCGTCAGGCGCGCGTCGAGAGAGGCGCCCGCGATCCGTCCCTGCACCGCGGCGCGGGCATCGTCGCCCTGGCGGGACAGCCCGATCGTCAGGTCCGCCGGCCACGGTCCCGGCGCGAGTGCTGCCCCGCCGGCGATCACCAGGAACGGCCCGAGATCGCCGTCGACCCTGATCTCGCCGGCCGCGGGCGGCCCGTCCGCCGCCCCGAGCCGGAGCGGCACCGCCGTCGCGATCCGCGCGCCGACGATCGTGCCCGCCGCCTGAACCGACAGGCCGCCTTCGCCGTCCGCCGCACGCTGCGCGGTGAGGCGCAGGTCGGCGGGGTGCTGCAGGCCGGGGATGTCGGCGCGCCCGAACCACGTGCCCGCCCGGGGCGTGGAGAGCGTCACGCTCGCCCGCTCGACGGCCCCGGCGCGGCTGGCGAGCGACAGGTCGAGGGGTCCGCCGGCGGCTTGGCCCGCGGCGGCCACGCGCAGCGTATCCGCATCGCCCGCGTCCCGCTCCAGGGTGACGCCGAGGTCGAGCGCGCCGGCCCGCAGGAAGGCCGGGATCAGGCGCGCTTCCGCGACCCAGACCCGGTCGATGAGCGCCAGCAGCGGCGCCGCGACCGGCGCGGACAGCCGTCCGGCGATCCGGCCTGCTCCGTCGGCACCGATCCGGCCCGAGAGCCGAGCGTTCGCGCCCGCGAGGTCGGTCACGTCGAGGCTGTCGACGACGAGGTTCGGGCCGTCCGACTGGATGCTCGCCGACAGGGTGCCGTTGCCGGACCCGGTCGCGCCGTAGCGCAGGTCGCGCGCCTCCAGGGTCAGGCCGAGATCGTGGTCGTGCAGGGCGGCCAGTGCGCCGCCGAGCCGCGGCAGCCCGGCGACATCGAGGCCGCGGGCCCGGATCTGGGCGTCGAAGCGCCCGCGGGTGCGGCCGTCGCCCGCCGCGTAGCGGGCGTTGCCGGTGACCTGCGCGTCGCCGAGCCCGAGGCGGAGGTTGCGCAGCGAGAAGTCGGCGGTGGCGGCCGAGACCTCGGCGGTCGCCTCGATCGGCCGCCCGTTGAGCAGCGCGACGAGCGGCCCCTCGACGCCGAGGCGGCGCAGGTAGCGCCCGAGCCCGTCCGAGGCCGGCGCGCTCAGCGAGACCGGACCGGTGAAGTGCGGACCGGGCTCGGTGTCGATCTCCCCGCTCGCCGAGACCGCCGCGGCGCCCGGTGCGATCGCCGCGAGCCGCCGCAGAAGCAGGCCGCCGCTCCGGTCCAGGGTGCCGACGAGGTTGAGGTTCGACCATTCCTCGAAGCCGAGGGCTAACGCCTCGACCGACAGGTCGAGGTCGAGCATCACCGGCAGGCCGGCCCGCGTCCGTGGCAGGCCGCGGGCGACGAGGGCCTGTCCGGCCGGGGACATCAGGAAGGCGTCGAGGTCGAGGCGGCGGGCCTCCAGCGTCAGCCCGGCCCGCCAGCGGCGCAGGTCGATCTGGCCCTTCCCGGCGAGCCGCAGGGTCTTGCCGCCGGGATCGATCTCGGCAGCGACCTGCTCGAATCGGACGAGGGGCCCGCGTGCCTTGAACGCTCCGGAGAGCGAGAACGGCAGGTAGGCCCCGGCCGCCTGCGTCGGCGGCCCGACCACGAAGCGGGCCGTGCCCTCGGCCTCCGCGGACAGCGCGCCCGGCTCGGCCCCCTGTGCGTTCCGCCGCGGATCGGCCGGCACGAGGCCGATGCGCAGGTCGGCCTCGAAGCGCGGGCGGGTGTCCCCGCCGCCCGAGAGCTTCACGGCGACGGTGCCGTCGGCGCCGGGCTCGCCGCTGGCGAGGCGGAAGGGCACGCCGCCGCTCGTGCCCTCGACGCGCCAGGGGCCGGCGAGGGCGGGTGCCTGGAGGCGCAGGCCCTCGGCGAAGACCTGGTCGGTGCGCCCGGTCGCGGGCACCATCGTGGTCAGCAGGAACTGCTGGACGTGCAGGTCCTCGATGGCGAGGTCGCGGCCGCGCAGGGCGTCGCCGAGGCCGGGCGGCAGCAGCAGGGCGTCGCCCTCGGTGACGGGCAGCTTGATCTCGGCCCGGCCGATCCGGGTCTCGGTGAAGCGAACCTGGCCCCTCAGCAGGGGGCTCAGCGCCACCTCCGCCTTGACGAAGCGCACGTCGAGGGCGGGCTTGGCCGGGTCGTCGCCGAGGTGAAGCCGGTCGAGGCGCAGGCGCGGCAGCGGCAGCAGTTGCACCGCGATCCGCCCCTCGCTGCGGGCGGGCAGGCCGAGGGAGCGGCTCACCGCACGATCGACCAGCGCGCGGTGAGCCGGCCAGTCGATGAAGGGCGGCACGGCGAGTGCCGCGACGAGGATCAGGATGACGGCGCCGGCGAGCGCGGTCAGGAGGTCACGCACCGTGATCGTTCCGCATGCAGCCCGCGCAGCGCCGCGGGTTCACGCGGACATAGCACGGAGCGTGGCCGGACGCGCCAGGACGGCCCGGTTCAGCGCCTCGGCGCGACGATGACGCCGGGGCCGGTCTGCGGCACCGGCTGCGCCTGCTGGCTGCGCTGGATGTCCATCCGCGTCGTGTTGTTCTGCGAGGTGATGTTCTGCTGAAGCGCCCGTGATTCACCCTGGCGCGCCAGCGACTCGTTGGCGGCGTTCGGGTTGGTCTGCGAGACCTGGGCGAGGGCCGGTGCGGCGGCGAAGGCCGCGAGCGCGGCGATCGTGATCAACTTGGCGTGCATGCCTCTCTCCTGTGCGAGACGGTGTCTGGAAATCGATGTGAGGAAGCCGGCGGCGGCGTGCAAGTTCCTGCGGCAGCGCCGCCGAGCCTCGGCGCGCCGCCCGGGCCTCGACGCCGTTCGTGTTTTGGTCCAGGACTCGCCCATGCAGACCCCCTCGCATGCGGCATCTTCCCCCTCGGACGCGGGGGCTGCGCCGACCTCGATCGCCGCCCGCGCCATGGGCGGGCTGCGGCCCGCGCCCGCCGCCTACCTCGACGGGCTCAACCCCGAGCAGCGCCGCGCCGTCGAGGCGACCGAGGGGCCGGTCCTGGTGCTCGCGGGCGCCGGCACCGGCAAGACGCGGGTGCTGACCACGCGGATCGCGCACCTGATCGCGACGAACCGGGCGCGGCCGTTCGACATCCTGTCGGTGACCTTCACCAACAAGGCCGCCCGCGAGATGAAGCACCGCATCGGCGGGCTCATCGGCCCGGCCGGCGAGGGCATGCCCTGGCTCGGCACCTTCCACGCCATCGGCACCAAGATCCTGCGCCGCCACGCCGAGCTCGTCGGCCTGAAATCCGACTTCACCATCCTCGGCACCGACGACCAGCTCCGGCTGATGAAGCAGGTGATCAGGGACCAGAACATCGACGAGAAGCGCTGGCCGGCCCGCGCGCTCGGCCACACCGTCGACGGCTGGAAGAACCGCGGCCTGAGCCCTGAGCAGGTTCCGCCGGGTGAGGCGCAGGCCTTCGGCTTCGGCAAGGGCGGCAGCCTCTACACCGCCTACCAGGCGCGGCTCGCGACGCTCAACGCGGTCGATTTCGGCGACCTGCTGCTGCTGTGCCTGAAGCTCTGGCGCGAGAACCCGGACGTGCTCGCGAATTATCAGAGCCGCTTCCGCTACATCCTCGTGGACGAGTACCAGGACACCAACGTCGCCCAGTACCTGTGGCTGAGACTCCTTGCGCAGGGGCACCGCAACGTCGCCTGCGTCGGCGACGACGATCAGTCGATCTACGGCTGGCGCGGCGCCGAGGTCGACAACATCCTGCGCTTCGAGCACGATTTTCCCGGCGCCGTCGTGGTGCGGCTGGAGCGCAACTACCGCTCCACCGGCCACATCCTCGCCGCCGCCTCCGGGCTGATCGCGCGGAACGAGGGCCGGCTCGGCAAGACGCTGCGCACGGAGGACGTGCTCGGCGAGCCGGTCACCGTCTCGGGCGCCTGGGATTCGGAGGAGGAAGCCCGACTGCTCGCCGAATCCATCGAGTCGTTGCAGGCCAAACAGCATCCGCTCTCGGAGATCGCGGTGCTGGTGCGGATCTCGGCGCAGATGCGCGAGATCGAGGACCGCTTCGTCCAGCTCGGCCTGCCCTACCGGGTGATCGGCGGCCCGCGCTTCTACGAGCGGGCCGAGATCCGCGACGCGCTGGGCTACCTCCGCGTCACCGCCAACGCCGCCGACGACCTCGCCTTCGAGCGGATCGTGAACACGCCGAAGCGCGGCTTAGGCGAGGCGACGCTGCAGCAGCTCCACGTCTTCGCCAAGGCGGAGCGCATCCCGCTGCTCCGCGCGGCGCAGAGGCTGTGCGAGACCGACGAACTGAAGCCCCGGGTGCGGGCGACGCTGCGGGCGCTCGCCGAGAGCTTTTCGCGCTGGGCGCGCCTCGTGGAGACGACGCCGCATTCCGAGGTCGCCCGGACCATCCTGGAGGAATCCGGCTACACCGAGATGTGGCAGAAGGACCGCTCGGCCGACGCCGCCGGCCGCCTGGAGAACCTGAAGGAGTTCGTCCGCTCCATGGAGGAGTTCCCGGACATGGGGGCCTTCCTGGAGCACGTCTCGCTGGTGATGGAGGCCTCGGAGGCCGAGGGCGCCGATCGGGTCTCGCTGATGACGCTGCATGCGGCCAAGGGCCTGGAATTCGACACGGTGTTCCTGCCGGGCTGGGAGGACGGGCTGTTCCCGAATCAGCGGGCGCTGGACGAGAGCGGCCGCGCGGGCCTGGAGGAGGAGCGGCGGCTGGCCCATGTCGGCCTGACGCGCGCCAGGAAGCGCGCCAAGCTGTCGTTTGCCGTCAACCGGCGCATCCACGGGCTGTGGTCCTCGACGATCCCCTCCCGCTTCATCGACGAATTGCCGGAGACCGCGGTCGACGTGATCGAGGCGCCGGCGCACTTCCAGGCCGGCGCCTCCCGCTTCGACCGGAACCCGCAGCCCTTCGGCTCGTCCTACGGCACCCCAGGCTGGCAGCGGGCGCAGGCGAACACGGCCGCCGGCCGCGGCTTCGGCGCTGCTCCGGGCGGGCGCTCGGGAGCCCTGCGCGAGATCGAGGGCGAGCTGATCGCCAAGTCCGCCGGCGCGCCCTCGGCGTTCGATGCCGGGATGCGGGTGTTCCACACCAAATTCGGCCCCGGCAACGTGGCCGCGGTCGACGGCAACAAGCTCACCGTTGACTTCGACAAGGCCGGTCGCAAAATGGTCCTCGACAGCTTCATCCAGCAGGCGTGAAGCGTCCCGCCGGTCCAAGCCCGAATCGCGGGGGCGGCAGGGCCGGCCGGCATCGCCCGCGAGGGCGGGTCAGGATCGAGGACGTGGCGGATGCCGTGCCATCCCGACGAAGCCGGCGCCCAGAGCGCCTGATCCGCCGCCCGTCCGCGGCCTTCCTGCAACAGCAACCCTTCAGCGTCACGCAACCGTCGCACCCGCCCAGTCATGGTGCGCGCGTTGCATGGTTCCGCGGCGACGGGGCGCGCCGAAGCTTCGGCCGCGCTGTCCACAGGCTTCGTGTCGAGGGCCGGAACCGGCTCAAGGCTGCATGATTGCTTCCGAGTGGAGAAGGTTCACGACACGAAGTCCGAGACGCTTCTAGCGCATTAGCAAGTCCTGGTTGACGAATCCTGGTTGGCAAGTCCCACGTGGAGTGTTGATCGATGAAAAGACGGCGCGCACGACTTGAGCTGGTGGAAGACCGCACGGTCCGGCTGCACAGGACCCGCTTCGACGAGGAGCGAAACTTAAGCCCCATCCAACCTCTCACCGACCGGCAGGGCGACTACCTCGACGCGCTCAGTGCCCACGCTCAGGTCATCGTTCTCGGCCCCGCCGGCACGGGCAAGACCTACATCGCCGGGACGCGGGCCGCCGACCTCCTCCGACAGCGCCGGATCGCCAAGGTGGTGATCACCCGGCCGAACGTGCCCTCGGGCCGCTCGCTCGGCTTCTTCCCGGGGACGCTCGAGGAGAAGATCGCGCCCTGGGTCGCGCCGCTGACCGAGGCGATGAAGGAGCGGATGGGGGCGGCCGCCTTCGAGATCGCGCTCAAGGCCGGCGACATCGAGATCGTGCCGTTCGAGGTGATGCGCGGGCGCACGTTCAAGAACTGCCTCGTGATCCTCGACGAGGCGCAGAACACGACCACGGCCGAAATCAAGATGTTCCTCACCCGCATCGGCGATCAGTGCCAAGTGATCATCAACGGCGACGTCTCGCAGACGGACCTGCGCGAGACCTCAGGCCTGCGCACCGTGATCCACCTGATCAAGAGCCGGATGATGCCGATCCCCGTGGTCGAGTTCACCCGCGACGACATCGTCCGCTCCGGCATCTGCGCCGAATGGGTGAAGGCGTTCGAGGAAACGAATCTCTGACTTGGATGTTACTAGCGGCGGACCCCAGCGGAGGTCCGCCGCGCCTCAAGGCGCGAGAACGCTCTCCCGTTCTCCGGTCCCGGAGAACGAAACGGGTTCCGCGCCCACGATCCAAGCAACAGGATACTCTCCGTGAGGACAATGACCTTCGCCATCGCCGTGCTGGCCTCGCTCGGCGGCGCGGCGCTTGCCACCTCCGCCTCCGCTGCTCCCGGCGCGCCGATGGGTGTCACCGCCCCCAGCGCGGTGGAGCATGTCCAGATGCGCCGCATGGAGCGCCGGATGATGCACCGCCGGATGGAGCGGCGCATGATGCATCGCCACACGATGCGGCGCCGGATGATGCACCGCATGTGATCTCGGCCGATCGGCAACGACCCGCGGCGGGGCCCTTCGGGGCCCCGTTTTTCGTCCGGTCTCCGGCCTTCGATCGCTTGGCATGGATTGCCCCGGGCCGCGCCGATTCCTATGTCGGCCTGCGGGCCGCCGCGACGTGCGGCCGGCATCCGCCCCGGGAGACGTCATGCCCCCCTCCAACCGTCTGTTCGACGACTTCGCCCGGCTGGTGACCGATGCCGCCGGTGCGGCCCAGGGAGTTCGGCGGGAGGCCGAGACGGTGATCCGCGCCCAGGCCGAGCGCCTGATCCGCGACATGGACATCGCCTCGCGCGAGGAGGTCGACGTGCTGCGCGACCTTGTCGCCACCCTGCGGACGCAGAACGAGGCCTTGACCACCCGCATCGCGGCCCTGGAGGCGCGGGCGGGCACGATGCCCGCCGCCGGCGTCAGCGAGGCGATCTGAGACGCCCCCTGGAGCGGCCCGCCTCGGATCGGCGACCGCACGGCGCTTCGGTTTGTGCACAGGAAGCAGCAGCATCCGATTCGTTTCCTGTTCACCGTCCGCGGCAAGCGCTTTGTGTCGCGACTCGCGGCCGGTTTATAGTCGGTGACGTACTGATTCGCCCAAGCCCGCCGGAGATCGGCAGCCGTTAAGTCCGCGCCGTGATGCATTCGGCCCGCACGGGTCAAGTCGTTCCGCGTCGTCGCGTGCCTGACAGCGCCGCAACCTCGTCCTTCACCATGCCGCGACGCGTCCTCGACGGAATCGCCAGCTCGGATCGTCATGCCACAGCTCCAAGTCGACATCGAAATCCACGATCGGATCGAGCATCCGCTCGACATCGTCGAGCGCCTTGCCTCGCTCCGCGACTGGATCTTCGACCGGGCCGAGACCGACGAGATGTCCGTGGTCGTGTCGGGACGCTGGACCGAGTATCAGGTCGCCTTCACCTGGATCGAGGACGTCGAGGCGCTGCACGTCGCCTGCGCATTCGACCTCAAGGTGCCGGAGCGCCGCCGCACGGAGGTGCTGCGGCTGATCGCACTGATCAACGAGCAGCTCTGGATCGGGCATTTCGACCTGTGGTCGACCGACAGCGTGGTGATGTTCCGCCACGCCCTGCTGCTGGCTGGCGGCGCCGTGCCGACGCACCCGCAATGCGCGATGTTGCTGAAATCCGCGGTCGAGGCGTGCGAGCGCTACTACCAAGCCTACCAGTTCGTGCTCTGGGCCGGGAAATCCGCCCGCGAGGCGCTCGACGCCGTGCTGTTCGAGACCGAGGGCGAGGCCTGATCCGGCCGTGGCGCCCGGTTCGATCGAAGCGCGCGCGGTGCTTCCCGCCGCCCTGACCCTCGTCGGTGCGGGCCGGATGGGCGCGGCGATGCTCGACGGCTGGCTCGCCGCCGGGCTCGATCCGGCCGGCACGACGATCCGCGATCCGCACCCGTCCGACGCGGTCGCCCGCCTCTGCGAGTCCCGCGGCATCGCCCTCAACCCGTTAGGCATCGTCGCGGCCGAGGTTCTGGTGCTGGCGATCAAGCCGCAGGGCCTCGCGGATGCGGCGCCCGCGCTCGATGCGCTGATCGGCCCCGACACCCTCGTGATCTCGATCCTGGCGGGCAAGACCATCGCCGACCTGAAGGCCCGGCTCAGGCGGGCGAGCGCGGTGGTGCGGGCGATGCCGAACCTTCCGGCCAGCATCGGCCGCGGCGCGACCGGGGCCGTGGCGAGCCCGCAGGTGTCGGCGCGCCAGCGCGCGGGCGCGAACGCCCTTCTCGCGGCGAGCGGCCTCGTCGAATGGCTCGGGAGCGAGGCCGACATCGACGCGCTGACCGCCGTCTCGGGATCGGGACCGGCCTACGTCTTCCTGCTGGCCGAGGCGCTGGCCGAGGCCGGCGTCGCGGCCGGCCTGTCGCCGGAGGTCGCCGCGCGGCTCGCGCGGGCCACGGTCTCCGGGGCCGGCGCGCTCCTCGACGCGAGCGCATTGCCCGCGGGCGAGCTCCGCCGCAACGTCACCTCGCCCGGCGGCACCACCGCCGCGGCCCTCGACGTGCTGATGCGCGCCGACGGGATGGCTCCGCTGCTGCGCGAGGCGGTCGCCGCCGCCAAGCGACGGGCCGGGGAACTGTCGGGCTGAGGGCGGCTCGCCCATTGGCGAGGCGGCCTCCGGATCGCTCTGCGCGCGTGCCCGGCTTCGACGGCGGCGCAGACGCCATCCGACGGGTGCCCATGCAGAGCGCATGTCCCGCACCCTGGGAACGAAGGTAGTCTCGATCCGCATCTCTTCCCTCTCCCCTTTAGCGGGAGAGGGTGGCCCGCGAAGCGGGGCGGGTGAGGGGAGCGACATTTTCGGATATGGCGCTCCCCTCACCCGCCCCTCGCTCACGCGAGGGCCATCCTCCCCCGCAGAGGGGGGAGGGAAGGGGCACCCTTAAAACAGCTCGGTCGGGAGATGCTTCCACGACGGCGACGGACTTCATCGGCGACGCGGTGGATGAGAACCCTCCGGGGAGGTTACGTTCCTCGTCCCAACCCTTCTGCTGAACGGGAGAGCGGACCGTTCGGCGCTTGCCTAGCCTTCGTCCCCGCCATCGCGGCGAGGCGCGTCGTGGCTCAGGCCGACGACAGGACGGACGCCGCCGGGATCAGCGCCATGGCATCGAGGCCCTTGGCCAGCACCGACCCGTCGGGTGCTGCGTCGCGCAGTTCGCGCCAGTTGATGCCGGTGCCGTCCGGCAGCACCACCTCGCCGTCGAGGCGCATCGGCGCGCCCGCCTCGATCCCGGCGAGGCCATCGAGGAAGCGGCGATCGGCGGCGGCGGGCCAGAGTAGGTCGAGATCGGACCCCGCGGTGAGGTAGTCCAGTCCGGTCAACCTCTGCCAGAGCAGGCTGCCGAACACGCGCGGGACGAGGCCCCATCGGGCGGAGAGATCGAGCACCCCGTCGAGGGCCGGGTGCCACGCGGCCGGCGCCGCGGCCCGCGCCTCGGCGAGTGTCACGGCCGGACGCGGGGTTGCGGCCGGCCACGGCACCGCAAGGGCGATGCGGCGCTGGCCCGAGGCCGGCGGCAGGGGAAGCCCGGCCGGCAGGTGATCGGACGCCTCGCCGGGATGGCGGCGGCGCGCGATTACCGGCCGCCCTTTCCTGGCCCACTCTCCGAGGTGCGGCACGCCGTCGAGGTCGGGGTGCCCCGCGAGCAGGTCCGACCACGCGTCCGGCGCCACGGTGAACAGGTCGTGGCGGCGGACCGCGTGCACCCTCAGCGCCCTTGCGCGGCCCGCATCACCCGCGCGGCGATGTCGCGGGCGACGGGGCGACCGCCGCGTTCCCGGCCCAGCACGTCGCGGGTGTCGCGCGTCGGGCGATCGGCGATCAGCGCCGCGACCTGCGGCCCGAGCGGACGTGCGGGGTCGAGCACGGCGTGGACCGCGCCGGCCCGGACCATGTTGTCGAGGCCCGGCGCGAACACCGGCGTGGATTTGGCCATCGCCTCCAGCCTGTCGAGGGGCAGCTTGGTGACGCGGGCGACGGAAGGCAGGTCCATCACGCTCGGGGACGCGCCCGGTAGCGCAGCGAGCACGCGGGCGGCGAGCGCGGTGGCGATGAAGGCCCCGGCCGCCGAGTGCCCGTAGATCAGCCCGATCGTCGGGTGGCCGTGGCTGTCGGCCAGCAGCAGCGCCTTGGCGAGGTGGGCGAGGTATTCGTTGAGCCCCAGCAGCTCGTCGCGCCGGCTCATGCGCTGGCTGTCGGAATCGATCATCACGAGGATCGGCGTGCGGCTGCCCGCGCGCACCGTCGCCAGGACGTGGGCCGCGAGCGTCAGCGCGCCCTCGACGCCGAGGGGCGCATCGCCGTCGATGCCGATCACCGCGAGCGTGTCGGTGCCGAGCGGCCCGTGGCCGGCAATGAGCCCGTCTGCGGCGACCGACACGGCGTGACCGTCTGGGAACAGGGACGCGAGGATCTCAGCGAGCGTCATGGGTCGTCCCTTCGAGCCCGGCGAGGAGGGCGTCGAACGCCCGCGTCGCCAATCCCGGGACGGCGGCGGGATCGTTCACCCCGAGCCGCGCCCAGATCTCGGTCGCGTCGCGGCACGCGCCGAAGCGGTCAAGGCGCGCCGTCAGCCGCGCCTGCTCGGCCTCCAGGGTCGCGAGGTCGAAGGCCGGTGCCGCGCCGATCAGGCGCAGCGCCGCCTCGCGAAAAGCCGCGACCGTGTCGTCGCAGAACGCGTCGGCGCCGCCGGTCAGCCGCCGGTGCTTGCCGCCCATGGTGCGCCAGACCAGCGCCCGGTCCTTGGAGTCGAATTCCTCGGCGCCCTTGTTGGTCTCGATCACCTCCGGGCCGGAGACGGCGATGCGCCCGCCCTCGGAGACCGCGAGCCGCGAGCAGGTGCCGGCGATCAGCCCGCCGCCGCCGAAGGCGCCGGCCCGCCCGCCGATCAGGCCGATCACTGGGATGCCGGCCCGGCGCAGGTCGGCGACCGCGCGCATGGCCTCGGCGATCGCGGTCTCGCCGGCATTGGCCTCCTGCAGGCGCACGCCCCCGGTATCGAACAGGATCAGCACCGCGTCGGGCTTCTCTGCAAGCGCGGCGCGCAGCAGCCCGACGAGCTTGGCGCCGTGCACCTCCCCGAAGGCGCCCCCCATGAAGCGGCCCTCCTGCGCGGCCACGTGGACAGGCCGGCCGTCGAGGCGGCCGGCGCCGACGACGATGCCGTCGTCGAAGGCGCGCGGCAGGTCGAACAGCGGCAGGTGCGGGCTCATCACGCGCTCCTCCGGCCCGACGAACTCCGCGAAGGTCCCGGCATCGAGGAGCGCGGCGATGCGCTGGCGGGCGCTCGCCTCGTACCAGCTCAGGGCGGTCGGCGCGCTCATCGGTCCGTCTCCATCAGGCGGGCGCCCTGGAGCAGGCGGAGCGACACGGTGTCGGGCCGCGCGCCGCCGTCGTTGATTGCGATGCGCAGGCCCCCCGGCTGGGCGCGCGCCACGAAGTCGGCCACCACCGCCGCCCAGACGGCACCGTAGCCGTGCACGGGCGTCGCGATCTCGATGGTGCACTGATCCGGCGGCAGCACCCGCTCCAGCAGCACTTCGAGGTTGCCGGAGGCGACGATTCCGGTGATCGCCTGGGGTTTGGCACCGGCGAGCGGCTTGCTTGTGGCATGGTGGAAGGAGAAGGTTTCCATCGACCATAACCTTACCAGTTCCGGAACCGCGCCGGCGGGTCGTAGAGCCCGCCCGACCGGTGCACGAGATCCTTGATCGATCGCGCCGCGAGTAAGCTGCGGTCGGCGTCGAGC
>NZ_CAXTBY010000004.1:41058-107712 GCF_964242245.1 uncultured Methylobacterium sp.
GTGCACGAGATCCTTGATCGATCGCGCCGCGAGTAAGCTGCGGTCGGCGTCGAGCGGCTCAATGCCGAGATCCTCCGGCCGGCGGACGATGCCGCGCGCCCGCAGCGCCTCGACCTTCGCCCGGTCGCGTCCGCGCCCGACCTCGGTGTAGCCGGCGACCCCGCGGATCGCCTGCTCGCGCTCGTCCGCCGTCCTGCACAGGAGCAGGTTGGCGATGCCCTCCTCGGTGACGATGTGCGTCACATCGTCGGCGTAGATCATCACCGGTGCCAGTTCCAACCCGATTGTCCGGGCGAGTTCCAGGGCGTCGAGGCGCTCGACGAAGGCCGGCACCAGCCCGTCGCCGAAGGTCTCGACGAGCTGCACCACGAGCTTGCGCCCGCGCATCAGCGCCGGGTCGCCGCCCTCTTGCGCCTCGCGCCCCGCCTTCATCCAGGTCTCGGAGGGGTGGCGCCGCCCGTGCGGGTCCGAGCCCATGTTGGGCGCGCCGCCGAAGCCCGCCACGCGGTTCTGCGTCACCGTGGAGGAGTGGCCCTGGAGGTCGATCTGAAGCGTCGAGCCGATGAACAGGTCGCAGGCGTAGAGGCCCGCGGTCTGGCAGAAGGCCCGGTTGGAACGCAGGCTGCCGTCCGAGCCGGTGAAGAACACGTCCGGCCGCGCGCGGATGTAGCGGTCCATGCCCACCTCCGAGCCGAAGCAGTGGACTTGGCGGACCCAGCCCGCCTCGATCGCCGGGATCAGGGTCGGGTGCGGGTTGAGCGCCCAGTGCGTCGCGATCCTCCCCTTGAGCCCGAGGCGCTCGCCGTAGGTGGGGAGCAGCAATTCGATCGCCGCGGTGCCGAAGCCGATGCCGTGGTTGAGGCGCCGGATGCCGTATTCGGCGTAGATGCCCTTGATGGCCATCATCGCCATTAAAACCTGCGTCTCGGTCACGGCGGCCGGGTCGCGGGTGAACAGCGGCTCGACGTAGAACGGCGCGTCGGCCTCGACCACGAAGTCGATCCGGTCGCCGGGGATGTCGACCCGCGGGACGCGGTCGACGATCGCGTTCACCTGGGCGATGACGACGCCGTTCTTGAAGGCGGTGGCCTCGACCACCGTCGGCGTGTCCTCGGTGTTCGGCCCGGTGTAGAGGTTGCCGTCGCGGTCGGCGCTGACGCCCGCGATCAGCGCCACGTTCGGCGTGAGATCGATGAAGTAGCGCGCGAACAGTTCGAGATAGGTGTGCACCGCGCCGAGCTCGATCTGCCCGCCGTAGAGCATCTTGGCGATGCGTGCCCCCTGCGGGCCGGAATACGAGTAGTCCAGGCGCTTGGCGATGCCGGTCTCGAACACGTCCAGGTGCTCGGGCAGCACGATGCCGGACTGGACCATGTGCAGGTCGTGGATCGTCCCCGGATCGCAGGCGCTCAGTCCCCGGGCGAGGCAATCGGCCTGCTTCTGGTTGTCGCCCTCGAGGCAGACCCGGTCGCCCGGACGCAGCACGGCTTCCAGCAGCGCGACCACGTCGGCGGCCGGCACGACCTTTCCCGCACCGTAGGCGCGGCCGGCCTCGATCCGGGCGTCGCGCGCCGTCCTCTCGCTGCGCCAGTCGGTCATGCGGGTCCTTGCCGAGGGATGGTCTCGTATCCGGGCGGCATCGTAATCCGCCGTCCGGTGTTCGGATAGCGCGTTTCAGCATTTCACGGTATGCAGACGCAGGGCCATTCGGCATACGCGTCGACGACGATCGAAGCGAGCGGGACCGAGGGGGACGATGCGCGACACCGCCGACGGGCGCGGGCTGATCTCGGATCGCATCCGCGACGCGCTGACCGACGACATCGCCGCGGGCTCGCTTCCCGCCGGCCACGCCCTCGACGAGCAGGACTTGGCCGCCCGCTTCGGCGCCTCGCGCACCCCCGTCCGCGAGGCGCTGCGCCAGCTCGCCTTCAACGGGCTCGTCGAGCAGCGCCCGCGCCGGGGCGTCGTCGTCGCGCGGATGACGCCTGAACGGATCATGGACATGTTCGAGGCCACCGCCGAGATCGAGGCCTTGTGCGTCCGGCTCGCCACCTACCGGATGCGCCCACTCGAACTCAGCGCCCTGATGGACCTGCACGCGCGCTCGGGCGCGGCGGTCGAGACCGGCGACTTCGACGCCTACGACGGGCTGAACCGGAGCTTCCACGAGGGCCTGTACGCGGGCACCCACAACGGCTTCATGGCCGAGCAGGCGCTTGCCATCCGCGCCCGGCTCTCGGCCTTCCGCCGCACGCAGCTCCGGCAGGGGGATCGCATAGGCCGCTCGCGGATCGAGCACGGCGAGATCCTGGCCGCCATCGCCGAGGGCGACGGGGAGCAGGCGGCCCGGCGCATGCGGGCGCACATGCTCAACGCCGCGAGCGCGCTCGACCGCTACATCGCCGAGCACGCGCAGGATTGAGAGGCCAGGGCTTGCGAGACCCACGATGGCCGTGCGGGGTCCTCCCTCCCGTGCGGGCTTGCCCATGCACGCCTTTCATTCCGGCTCGATGGCGGCCGCGCATCCCCTCACCCCGCCTGCGGAGAGAGGGCTTTGCCGACTGCGTCGTCGGCAAAGCGAGGCGGCAGCCGAGGGTGAGGGGCGGCTCATCCGCTCCCCCACCGTCGCCTCGGCTTCACCTGCGCTTCCCGCCTGCACGACGGGGTGCATGCGGGCCTCTCCCCGCACGCGGGGACAAGGGCGCGCGCGTCGAATAAAGGCGATCCGTCCTCACGCCACGCTGCGCTCGATCTGCTCCTCGTCGCAGATCACCCCCGCGGTGCCCTCGTACTCGGCAGCGACGTCGTACCCGGCCTGCGCCGGGGCGGGCGCGGTCCGGTCGGCCGCGAAGGTGGCCAGGAACGAGCGCATCACGTGGCGCACCCCCGCGTCGTTGATGGTGCGCTGGTCGTCGTTGTAGTAGCGGCCCGCGTTCACGTTGCTGGTGACGATGTCGTAGGCGGGGAAGTACACCGCCCGCGGGTCGCCCGAGGCGCAGGCCTCCCCCGCCGCGACCCGCAGCACCGACTTCGAGTAGCTGTTCGACTCCATCACGTGCCGGTCCATGTAGGTGGCGATCATCGGCACCGGCGACACCGTGAGGATGATGCGCGCCGCCGGGTTCACGCTCCAGAGCCGTTCGAGGAAGCCGGTGAGGTCTCCCAGGACCTCCGCCGCGCCGGCGTTGACGCATTCGTAGAGCACCGGATCGAAGGTGCCGCCGGCGACCCCCGGCGCGAGCGGCAGCGCCGCGCCGTCGGCGCGCCAGCGCCAGCCCTCGGTGAGCCCCAGCGTCAGCACGAACACGTCCAGCGTCTCGAACAGGCGGCGCACCCCGGCCAAGTGTTCGTCGCGGGCGGCGACCACCTCGGCCTCGCTCGCAAACCCCGCCGGCTCGACGGTGGGACGGAACGGGTCGACGAAGCGGCCGTCCTCGCGCGGCCACGCCGTCAGCTCCGGCGCGAACCGGCCGTAGGCCCGGTCGAAGAGCTGCACGAACTGGCGGGTGTAGTACAGGTTGCCGTAGCGCGCCGAGAAGGTGCCGAACTGGCGCGCCTCGGCCTCCGCCGGCGGCGTGCCGGCGGGCGCTCCCTCCGTCACGTAGTAGTTGAAGCCCGCCGCCCGGAGGGCCTCGGCGACGCGCTGGGCGAAGCACGAGCCGCCGGTGGCGACCCGGTCGGTGCGGGTGATCGCGAAGGTCGCCTTCGGCCGCGGGTCGACGGCGAAGGGGGCCACGTTGGTCACGACCTTGCGCCAGAAACGCTCGGCCGGTAGACCGCTATAGGGATTTACCGCCATTCCCGATCCATCCTCCGACCCATGACGCGGCGCTCCTCGGGACGGTTCGCGGCCGGCGCCCCGAAGTCCCCCGTTCAGCGAGACCCGGCGCGCATCGTGGCCCTCACCGACCTGTCCCGGCGCGCGCGCGACGCACTCGCCTTGTCGGCGCCATCCTGGGCAACACCGTGGCGCATGCGAGGCTCGGAGGATGGCGCGCGCACGGGGCCGCGGATCGCCGTGCTCGGCAACTGCCAGGCGCGGGGCGTGGCGCAGGCGATGCGGCTGCTCGCGCCGAACAGCCCGGTCCGCTTCGTGCCGATGGGCTCGCTCAAGCGCGACCACGGGCACATCGACGGACTGCTGGGCACGCTCGCGGGCGACGACCACGTCTTCTCGCAATCCTTCCCCGGCGGTCTCATCCCCGGCGGCGACATCACCACCCTCCTGGCCCGCGAACCGCGCACGGTGCTGTTCCCGACGATCGTGTTCTCGGCCTTCCATCCGGACATGGTCTATGCCGGCCGCGTCGAGGACCTCTCCGCCCTCAAGCTCGCGCGCTCACCGCTCGGCCAGTACCACTCGGCGATCGCGCTGTGCGCGCACCGCGTCGGCCTGACCGCGCGGCAGGCCGAACCCCTGTTCCGCGAGGATGTCTTCCGCCGCCTCGGCTACCTCGACCACTGGGAGCCGGCCGTGCGCGAGCTGCTCGGCGGCGCGGCGGCGATCGGCTTCGGGCTCGAGCGCGAGATGAGCCGCTGGGCGCGGCGCGGCGCGTTCATGCACGTGATCAACCACCCGAAGGCCTTCGTGGTCGGCGACCTCGCCAGACGGCTCCTGACCGGGAGCGGCTTCTCGCCCGAGCCCGTCGAGATCGAGGACTACCTCGGCGACGAACTCGCCCGCGACGTGGTCTGGCCGGTCTACCCGCCCATCGCCGAGACCTACGGCCTGACCGGCTCGTACCTGTTCAAGACCAAGCCCCGGGGCGAGGCGTTCCCGACCCTCTACGACCTGCCCGGCTTCCTCGCGGCGAGCTTCGCGATCTACGACGCCGCCGATCCGGCGGATCTCGCCTGCGCCCGGGTCGAGGCCTGGATCGACGCGCCGGGGATCGCCGACGTGTTCCGCGAGGCGCGGAACGCCTGAGGTTCCGCCCGCAGCGCGCGGCCCCGGACGCGGCGCTTCAGCCGGCCGCGCGGAGCTGCCCGTCGGCGAGTCCCTGCACCATCATCCGCACGAGCTGGTTGACGTCGCGGATCTGGAAAGGCTTGCGCAGGTAGAGGCTGCCGCCGACGGCGCGGGGATGCCTCCCGGAGCCCGTCGAGGTGTAGACCACCGGCCGGTCGGGATGCTGCGCGCGGAACGCCTCGGCGACGCTCCACCCGTCGATCAGGCCCGGAAGGTTGATGTCGGTGAACAGCCAGTCGACCGCCGATCCCTGATCGCGCAGGATCGTCAGGGCCGCCTCCCCGCTCGACGCCTCGATCACGCGGATGCCCTGCGTCGCGCACAATGTCGCGATGATTTCGAGGAGCAGGTAGCTGTCCTCGACAATGAGCACGCTCTGGGCGGGGTGCATCGCAATGATCCGGTTGTCGTCCGGAGCAGTGAAGGATATCGGACTTAAGATTCATTGAAGCGCAGGCGACGATGCCGCCGTCTCAGCCCGCTCCCGATCGCTCAGTGGAGCGATCGTCGTCCGCCCCCGCCTACGATCCCGGCATCGTCGCGGATCTCGAAGCATGCTTCGGGCGGGCACGGCTGCGCGACCTGCTCGGGCTGCTGCGCGCGGAGATCGCCGCCCGGTTCGTGGCCTCGCCCGCCGAGCGCGAGACCCTCGAGCGCGATGCGCACGTCCTGGTCTCGGCCAGCGGAATGCTCGGCTTCCTCGACCTGTCCCGGGCCTGCGCCGAGCTCGGCCGGGCCTGCCGCGACGGCGTCGACCTCTCGCCGGCCCTGGATCTCGCCGGGCAGGCGGCCCGGGTTGCGCGGGAGACGATCGACGGGATGCTGGCCGAGCCGGCCTGACGCCGAACGAGCGTGTTGCTCTGCCGCAACGGCGGTCGCCGGAATCGGGCGGGGCGCCGGGTGGGCCGCAGCACCGCCGCATTCCGGGCGCCTGACGACGGTCGCCGGATGATCGTCGATCCGCGCGGCGGCATCGGCGGTCGGCCGGTATCCCGCGTCAGGGTTGATGGAACCTTCGCTTAACCTCGCCGGCCTACAGTAGGGTTTTCGCGCGGACATGCCTCGAACGGTGGCGGCCGGCGCCGAAGCCCGCCCGTGGAGTTACAGACCCATGCCCAGATCAGCGCGCCTGCGCGCCGCGTCCCTCGGCCTCGCCCTCTGCGCGGCGCTGGCCGTCTCCGCCTGCAGCAGCGACAAGGACCTCGCGGACGCCTCCGCCTTCGGCGCGGGCGCCGCGACCCCCGGCAGCGCGCAGGACTTCGTGGTCAACGTCGGCGACCGGGTGTTCTTCGAATCCGACGCCACGGACCTGACGCCCACCGCGACCGGCACCCTCGACAAGCAGGCGGCGTGGCTCCAGCGCTACCCGCGCTACAGCTTCCTCATCGAGGGCCACGCCGACGAGCGCGGCACCCGCGAGTACAACTACTCCCTCGGCGCCCGGCGCGCCCAGGCGGTCAACGACTACCTCGCCTCCCGCGGCATCGCGACCGGGCGGATGCGCACCGTCTCCTACGGCAAGGAGCGGCCGGTCGCGGTCTGCAACGACATCTCGTGCTGGTCGCAGAACCGCCGCGCGGTGACGGTGCTCGACCGCGGCGCCGGAACCTGAGCGCCTTAACTTCGCCGCGCTGGGGCGCACTGCTGCTGGCGCGCTTCCCCGACACGACCGGTGCCGCCATGCTCCGCCGCCTGCTCCTCGCGACCTGCCTCGTCCTCGCCGCCGCCGCGCCGGCCGCGGCCCAGGACGCGTCGGACTTCGTGGTGCGCCTCAACCGGATCGAGAACCAGTCCCGGATGATGGCCGGGCAGATCGAGACTTTGCAGTACGAAAACCGGCAGCTCAAGGAGCAGCTGCGCAAGTTCCAGGAGGACGTCGAGTTCCGCCTGGGCGAGGGCAAGAGTGAAGGGAAGGGCGGCAGGGCGGCGCCTGCGCCCGCGGGCGCCGTCAACGGCGGCAATCCCGGAGGAGGCAACCCCGGGGCCGGCCGGCCGCAGAAGCGCGGCGACGCCTTCGATCCCGACCAGAACCCGGGCCGTCCCGGCGCGCCGATGCAGCTCGGCGCGACCCAGCCCTCCGCGCCGGTGGCGCCCGTCCAGGCCGCGCCGGTGCAGGCCCGGCGCCTGCCGCAGCCCGCGATCGACGAGGGCGACGACGGGGAGATGCAGGCCGCTCCGGGCTACGACGAGCCCGTCGACCTCGCGCCGCCCGCGCGCGTCGGCACCACCGGCGCGCTGCCGCTGCCGGCCCGGCCGGCGGCCAGCGTTGCCGCCACCGGCACGGGCGACGCCGGCGCCGATTACGCGGCGGCCTACGACAACCTCCGCGCCAAGCGCTACGAGCAGGCCGAGATGGCCTTCCGCCAGTTCATCCAGTCCCATCCCCGCGACGGCCACGTCCCCGCCGCGACCTACTGGCTCGGCGAGAGCTATCTCCAGCGCAACCGCAACCGCGAGGCGGCCGAGCAGTTCCTGAAGGTCTCGACCGACTACGCCCGCTCGCCCCAGGCGCCCGAGGCGATGCTGAAGCTCGGCGCTGCGCTGAGCGCACTCGGCGCCCGCGAGCAGGCCTGCGCGACCCTGGCCGAACTGGAGCGCAAGTTTCCGGCCGCCGGCGCCAGCGTGCGCCAGGGCGTCGTGCGCGAGCAGAAGCGCGCGCGCTGCGCCGCTTGAGCGCTTCGCGCGGCGATCCCGACGCACGAATCCGCCGCGCGCTCGAACCCTGGCTCCGGCCCGGCGCGGCCGTGCTGCTCGCCGTCTCCGGCGGCCCCGATTCCACCGCCCTGATGCACGCCGCCGCCTCATTGCGGCCCCGATCGCTCTTCGTGGCGACGGTCGATCACGGCCTGCGCCTCGAGGCCGCCGACGAGGCGCGTCAGGTCGGCCGTGCCGCGGACGCGCTCGGGCTCCCGCACGTCACCCTCCGCTGGGAGGGAGTGCCTGCGAAGAGCGCGATCCAGGCCGAGGCCCGGGCCGCCCGCTATCGCCTGCTCGCCGCGCACGCGGTCTCCGTCGGCGCCAAGATCGTGCTCACCGGCCACACACGCGACGATCAGGCCGAGACGGTGCTGATGCGCCTGATCGCCGGCAGCGGCCCCGCAGGGCTCGCCGGCATGCGGCCCGAGCGCCCGCTCGCCGAGGGAATCGTCCTCGGCCGCCCGTTCCTCGCGCTTCCCAAGGCCGATCTCGTCGCGTGGTGCGAGGCCAGAAACCTCGACTTCGTCCGCGACCCGTCGAATGCCGACGACCGCTACGGCCGCGTCCGGTTGCGCCGGCTGCTGCCGCTCCTGGCGGGCGAGGGTCTCACCACCGACCGGCTCGTGACGCTCGCCGCGCGCGCCGCTCGGGACGATGCTGCGCTGGCGGATGCGGCCGACCTTGCGCTCGACGCAGCGATGCGCCGAATTGCGGGGGCAGACGGTGAGACCGCGCGTCTGCCTTCCCCCTCTGCGGGGGAGAGTGGCCCGCGAGCTAAGTCGGGAGAGGGGTGCGACGATGCCGGAACCGGCGCACCCCTCTCCCGACCCTCGCTGACGCGAGGGCCAGCCTCCCCCGCAGGGGGGGGAGGGGGTGCCATGGGATCGTTGGCGGCAGCCGAAATCCGCCACCTCCACGGCCCCATGATCGCCGCACTCCCCGATGCGGTGGCGCTGCGCGTCCTCGACCGCGCCCTCGACCAGGCCGGCGGCGCGCTGCCGCGGAGGCTGGGGCGGCTGGAGCGGCTGGTCCTCGATGATCTGCTCCCGGCGCTCCGCGCCGGCCGGCCGGTCCGGCGCACGCTGCGCGGACTGGTCGTGACCGCCGATTCGGCCGGCCGGGTGACGATTCAAGCCGCGCCGCCGCGGCGGCCGGCTGGCCTTGCCGCAGGGCCGCTCGACTTACTTGGCAAGGGGGAGCCCTCTGCCTACATTGACCCGGAGCGTGCGGACGGACCCGCAGCAAGCGGCACGCGATCCGCACGCTCCAGGGATTGATCGATGAACCCGAATTTCCGAAATTTCGCCTTGTGGGTCGTCATCTTCCTCCTCGTCCTGGCGCTGGTGACCCTGTTCCAGAACCCGGGTCATCGCGGCGGCGGGAGCGAGATCGCCTACAGCCAGCTCCTCAACGATGCCGATTCGGGCAAGATCCAGTCGGTGGTGATCTCGGGTCAGGACGTGTCCGGCTCCTACGTCGGCGGCGGCAGCTTCACTTCCTACGCGCCGAACGATCCCGGCCTCGTCTCGAAGCTCTCCGGCAAGGGCGTGCAGATCACTGCGCGTCCGCCCTCGGACAACACCCCCTGGTTCATCCAGCTCCTGGTGAGCTGGCTCCCGATCCTGGTCTTCATCGGCGCCTGGGTGTTCCTGTCGCGCCAGATGCAGTCGGGCGCGGGCCGCGCCATGGGTTTTGGGAAATCCAAGGCCAAGCTCCTGAATGAGGCGCATGGGCGCGTCAGCTTCGACGACGTGGCGGGTGTGGAAGAGGCCAAGGAAGACCTTCAGGAGATCGTCGAGTTCCTGCGCGATCCGCAGAAGTTCCAGCGGCTCGGCGGGCGCATCCCGCGCGGCGTGCTCCTCGTCGGCCCCCCCGGCACGGGCAAGACCCTGATCGCCCGGGCGGTCGCGGGCGAGGCCAACGTGCCGTTCTTCACCATCTCCGGCTCGGACTTCGTCGAGATGTTCGTCGGCGTCGGCGCGAGCCGCGTCCGCGACATGTTCGAGCAGGCCAAGAAGAACGCGCCCTGCATCATCTTCATCGACGAGATCGACGCCGTCGGCCGTCACCGCGGCGCGGGGCTCGGCGGCGGCAACGACGAGCGCGAGCAGACCTTGAACCAGCTCCTCGTCGAGATGGACGGCTTCGAGGCCAACGAGGGCGTCATCATCATCGCGGCGACCAACCGCCCCGACGTGCTCGATCCGGCGCTGCTGCGGCCCGGCCGCTTCGACCGTCAGATCATGGTGCCGAACCCGGACGTGACCGGCCGTGAGCGCATCCTGCGCGTCCACGTCCGCAAGGTGCCGCTGGCGCCGGACGTCGACCTCAAGGTCATCGCCCGCGGCACGCCCGGCTTCTCGGGCGCCGACCTGATGAACTTGGTGAACGAGTCGGCTCTCTTAGCTGCGCGTCGTGGAAAGCGCATCGTCACGATGCACGAGTTCGAGGACGCCAAGGACAAGGTGATGATGGGTGCCGAGCGGCGCACCCTCGTCATGACCGAGGACGAGAAGCGGCTCACCGCCTACCACGAGGGCGGCCACGCCATCGTCGCCTTCAACGTGCCGGCAACCGATCCCGTCCACAAGGCCACGATCATCCCCCGCGGCCGGGCGCTCGGCATGGTCATGCAGCTCCCCGAGCGCGACAAGCTGTCGATGTCCTACGAGCAGATGACCTCGCGGCTGGCCATCATGATGGGCGGGCGCATCGCCGAGGAGATGACCTTCGGGCAGGACAAAGTGACCTCGGGCGCGCAGTCCGACATCGAGCAGGCGACCCGGCTCGCCAAGATGATGGTCACACGCTGGGGCTTCTCGCCCGAACTCGGCACCGTGGCCTACGGCGAGAACAACGACGAGGTCTTCCTCGGCATGTCGATGGGGCGTCAGCAGACGGTGTCCGAATCGACTGCGCAGAAGATCGATGCCGAGGTTCGCCGCCTCGTCGAGACCGGGCTGGAGGAGGCCCGTCGCATCCTCGCCGACAGGAAGGACGACCTCGAAGCCCTGGCGCAGGGGCTGCTGGAGTACGAGACCCTCTCGGGCGACGAGATCAAGAACCTGCTGAAAGGACGGCCCCCCGTCCGCGACGGCGGTGACGTGCCCCCGGCGCCCGTCCGCGGCTCCTCGGTGCCGTCGGCCGGCCGCGGCCGGCCGAAGGAGAGCGACGGCGGCCTGGAGCCGCAGCCGCAGGGCTGATTGCCTCAGCAGTCTTACATGGAAAGGGCGCCCTCGCGGCGCCCTTTTTCGTTGTCACGGCCCCTACGGAGTCCAAGCTCTTGCGATTCACCGTGACGCGAACGGAACGGCCTGGCCGGGACGAATGATGCTAGGCTGGCGTCAGGGTCGCACTTCCGATCGGACGGAGACAGGCGTGCGCAAGTATTTCGGGACCGACGGCATCCGCGGTCGCGCCAACGGCGTGATCACGCCGGAACTGGCCCTCAAGGTCGGTCAGGCGGCAGGCCTCGTGTTCCAGCGCGGCGACCACCGCCACCGCGTCGTCATCGGCAAGGACACGCGGCTGTCCGGCTACATGATCGAGACCGCGCTGATCGCCGGCTTCACGTCCGTGGGCATGGACGTGCTCCAGCTCGGGCCGATGCCGACGCCGGCGGTGGCGATGCTCACCCGCTCCATGCGCGCCGATATCGGCGTGATGATCTCGGCCTCGCACAACCCCTACGAGGACAACGGCATCAAGCTGTTCGGGCCCGACGGGTTCAAGCTCAGCGACGCGATCGAGCACGCGATCGAGGCGCTGATCGACGGCGAGCTGCACACGCGGCTGTCGGGCTCTGTGGCGCTCGGCCGGGCCAAGCGCATCGAGAGCGTGCACGCCCGCTACATCGAGTTCGCCAAGCGGACATTGCCGCGCAACGTCACCCTCGACGGATTGCGCGTCGTGGTCGATTGCGCCAACGGCGCGGCCTACCGCGTCGCCCCCGAGACCCTGTGGGAACTCGGCGCCGAGGTGATCGCCATCGGCGTCGAGCCGGACGGCTTCAACATCAACCGCGATGTCGGCTCCACCGCCCCGAGCGCGCTCGTCGCCAAGGTGCGGGAGCTGCGCGCCGACATCGGCATCGCGCTGGACGGCGACGCCGACCGGGTGCTGATCGTCGACGAGAAGGGGCAGGTGGTCGACGGCGACCAGCTCATGGCCGTCGTCGCCCGCTCGTGGCAGGAGGACGACCGCCTCACGAAAGCCGGCGTGGTCGCCACCATCATGTCGAACCTCGGCCTGGAGCGTTTCTTGAGCGGCCTCGGCCTGTCGCTTGCCCGCACCGCGGTCGGCGACCGCTACGTGCTGGAGCACATGCGCGAGCACGGCTACAACTTAGGAGGCGAGCAGTCCGGCCACATCATCATGTCGGACTACGCCACCACCGGCGACGGGCTGGTCGCCGCGCTCCAGGTGCTCAGCGTAGTCCAGCGGAGCGCGCGGCCGGTGAGCGAGGTCTGCCGCTGCTTCGATCCGCTGCCGCAGATCCTCAAGAACGTGCGCTACCGCTCCGGGGAGCCGCTCCGCCAGCAGACCGTCGTCACCGCGATCGAGCACGCCCGCGAGCGGCTGGGCAACAGCGGGCGGCTCGTGATCCGTCCGTCCGGCACCGAGCCGGTGATCCGCGTGATGGCCGAGGGCGACGACCGCGGCCTCGTCAACGCCGTGGTCGACGAGGTGGTGGACGCCGTGACCCGCGCCGCCTGAGGACGCGGCCGCTCGGGGATCGGATCAGGACCAAGCTCGGCTCCCCTCTCCCATGGGAGAGGGACAGGGTGAGGGGCATGACTTCTCCGGAGCGTTCTCATCCTTCATCCCAACCCTCTCCCGCTGAGGGTGCGGGAGGCCGCCGGGTCACGCCTGCACGGCCTCACGCCGGATCGTAGGCGGCCACGAGACCGGCCGGCGCCGTCGCGTGCCAAGCCGCGAGCAGGGCGGCCCGCAGCGTTTCCTCCTCGCAAGGATCGAGGTCGAGGCTAGTCCAGCCGCGTCGCCCCCACGCGCCGGGTACGGGCGAGAACAGGTCGGGCTCGGCCGCGACACACGCGGCCTGCTGCGCGGGCGGCAACCGCAGCACGGTCCGCGCCTCCTCGACCCACAGCGTCGCGAAGATGCGGCCGCCCACGCGGAAATCCGGATTGCCGCTGTGGGCGCCCTCGACCGCATCGGGCAGCATCAGGGCCAGCGCCCGCACGTCCTCGGGCCGCACGCGCTCAGGCCGTGCCCAGCGGCGGCTGCCACGTGGTGCCCGGATGCTCGCGGATGTCGCCGGAGGCGTTCCCGGTATCGGCATCGGAGGCCCAATCGGCCGGCTGCGCGACGGCCTCGATCAGGTCGTCGGGGTAGCGCGCCTCCAGGAACAGCCGCGCCTCGGCCTCGGACGCCGCGCGGACCGTGACGAGGGGGCGGGGCCCGGAACCGGTCCGCACGTGGGCGATGAACAAGCTGGACATGGAACTCCCGTCGCGATCGAAGGCGTCGCCCGCTCAACGCCTGCGGACGGGGTTTGTGTCCCGGCCGCCGCAGGGCACGGGCAGCATCACCTGCGCCGGAAGCGTGGGGTAATGCTAAGACTTAACGTTAAGTCTGATTTAAGACCTTGCGGCCATTCTCCGAGGCGTCATCAGAGCCGGCGTATCAAGCTTCCGGCACCCGAATGCGTGAAGGATATCTTATGGCCCGCTCCAAGCTCTTCGCCTTGGCGCGCACCCTGACGCTCGCAGCGAGCGTCGGCGCGCCCTCCCTCGCCGCAGCCGCCGACCTGCTGCCGCCTCCGCCTCCGCCGCCGTTCGCGCCGCCCATCGAGGTCGGCGGCGGCTGGTACCTGCGCGGCGACGTCGGGGCCAGCATCTACGACAAGACGACCTACAGCAGCACCTACGACTACACCGGCTACGCGGACGCCAACCGCTCCTACGGCAACGGCCTCGGCGGCGGGGGCTTCGCCGGCGTCGGCGTCGGCTACCAGTTCACCCCGTTCCTGCGCGGCGACGTCACCGGCGAGTACCGCTACTCCACCGGCCTGCGCGGCAGCGAGTACTATCGCGGCCCCGACTACGACGACGGCCTGGGTTCCTACGGCAACAACAAGTCGACCGGGCACTTCGACTCGGCGGTGGTGCTCGCCAACGCCTACTTCGACCTCGGTACGTGGTACGGCGTCACGCCGTTCATCGGCGGCGGCGCGGGCGTGGCCTTCAACCACGTCTCCGGCTACGGCACCAACTCGACCTTCACCAGCCCGAGCTACGCCTACGATTACGGCCACCCGAGCTACGGCGAAGGCGACGACTGCTACTGCCAGCCGAGCTACGCCTACAAGCCGGTCTACGACGCCCACGGCAACCCGGTCTATCAATCGCAGTCGTACTCCAAGTTCTACAAGTCCAACACCGGCACCAGCTTCGCCTGGGCGCTCCATGCCGGCCTCGCCTACAACGTCACCGACGCCTTCAAGGTCGAGCTCGCCTACCGCTACCTCAACCTCGGCAGCGTGAAGACCGGCACCGGGAGCGAGCTGTGCTGCAGCACGGCTCTCCCGGCCGTGAAGGTGAAGGACATCGAGGCGCACGACATCAAGATCGGCGTCCGCTACCTGCTCGGCGGCCTCGTCGCCGCCCCGCTGCCGCCGCTGCTGCCCGACTACCAGCCCGCCCCCGGCCCGATCGTCCGCAAGTACTGATCCGCGGCATCATCAACGACGATCGGAGGACGGCGCGGATCGCATCCGCGCCGTCTCTTCGTTCCGAGGTCACCTGCTGAGAACAGGCAGGGTTAAGCCGTTCACAAGCTTTACGGTTTACGGTTTCCTCCAGCGTACCCGCGCGGTGCGCCCGATGTTGCGTCAGGACGGTGCCATGGTCGCGTTCACACCTCGCCGCGCCGCTGCGGCGCTCCTCATCCTCGGTCTGGGGCAGGCTCTCGGCACGGGCGAGGTCCGCGCCGCCGACCTGCTGCCGCCTCCGCCGCCCGAGGCGGCCCCCGTCGCGGTCGGGTCCGGCTGGTACCTGAGGGCCGACCTCACCGAATCGGTCTACGGTCGGCCCTCCGACAACACGCGGGCCGATGCCAATGACCCCGGAATGCCGCCGCTGGTCGGCCTGCGCCTGAGCGAGGCCACCGGCTACGGCGGCGGCGTCGGCTACCACGTCACCGACTGGCTGCGCGTCGACGCGACGGTCGACGACCGCGGCCCCGGACGCTACCGGGCCTACTCTTCCCGCTCGAACTTCACCACCGGCTCCAACATCGAGGCGGCGCACGTCTCGGCGCTGACCGGGCTCGTCAATGTCTACGCCGACCTCGGCACGTGGTGGGGGCTGACCCCCTACGTCGGCGGCGGCGTCGGATTCTCCGACATGGGCGTCTCGCACGGCTACACCCAGACCACCTGCGTGGTCGAGGCCTGCGACGGCATCGACGGCGCCGGCGCGCGGACCGCCGTGAAGCGCCCGAACCGCTCGGTCGCCGCGCTGGCCTGGGCGCTCAGCGCCGGACTCTCCTACGCGCTGGGCGGCGGCTTCAGCCTGGACGCCGCCTACCGCTACGTCGAATTCGGCCCCGCCAAGAGCGGCCTCGACAGCTACAGCTCCGGCACGCGGCTGAAGGACATCGCCGCCAACGAGTTCCGCGTCGGCCTGCGCTACGATCTCGGCGATCGCTTCGGCACTCTGCCGAACCTCATCGGCGTCGGCGGCAGCGCCTACGGCAACTGATCCCGTCCCAAACGTGCGTGCGCGGCCGGCTCGCCATGCGGTGGGCCGGCCGCGGCGTTTTCGCGCCGCTTCGACCGTCCGGATTCCTTCCACGACGGCGTTTCCGGCACGCGGCGCCGCATCGGAACAGCATGATCGTCTGAAAGGAAACCCCGTATTAAGGTTACCGATCTACACAGTGAGAACAGGTTTCGTTGAGCGGCCTCGTTGCCGCCCTGAGGACGATCTCGATGCGTATCCGCCTCCTCGCTGTGCTTGCCGCCCTGGGCCTCGCCGGCCCGTCCTCTGCGCTGGCCGCCGACCTCGACTACGACTTCCTGCGCGGACCGGACTACGATCCGCCGTTGGCGGTCGCCGCGATCGACTGGAGCGGCGTGTACCTGGGCGGACATGGCGGCTACAGCTCCGCCTCGCTCGGGTTCAAGAATGCCTTTCAGCCGCTGATCTACCAACATACGCATAACTCGACCGCTGAGCAGGACTTCAACGCCTCGACACTGATTTCCCCGACGTCGAAGCGGGTCGGCGATGCGAGCTTCGGCGCCTTCGCCGGCTACAACGTCCAGTTCGACGGCATCGTGGTCGGCATCGAGGCCGACTACACCAGCTTCGGACGGAGTGGCAGGACGTACGATGACATCAGCCGGTTCAGGACGAACAGCGCCGGGCTTGTCGAGACCGTCGGCCTCGCAGGTGCCTCGACCACCAAGATCAACGAGTTCGGGACGATCCGCGCACGAGCGGGTTACGCCTTCGACAACTTCCTGCCCTTCGTCACCGGCGGTTTCGCGATCGGCCGGGCGCGCATCGCCGACGGCGTGGCCATCGAGGATTCCGGCTACAACCTCACAACCTACAATGCCAACCAAGCATTGACGACGGGAAATCCCGCCTACGTCGACAACTTCGGATACAAGGCCGGGACGTTCAGCCAAACCAATCCGTCCACGGGCGTTCCCTACACCACCTACGTTACGCAATCGAAGACCAAGGTGGTCGGCGGCGCAACGTTGGGCGGCGGCCTCGAATACGCGATCACGCCGAGCATCCTCCTGCGCGCCGAGTACCAGTACGTGCTCTTCAACGACTTCGACGGGCACAAGGCCACCATCAACACCGTTCGCGGCGGCGCGGCGGTCAAATTCTGACCTGCACGCTTCCCGGGGAGCCGGTTCGAACGAAGCGGTATCGCTCGAAACAGGTCCCTCCATCCTCGGCCTCGTCCCGAGGCACCCGCGCACGCGGGCTTCGAAGGAGCCGTCCGGAACCCGCAGGGCGTGCCGGAGAACGCCATCGAAGCGTCCGCTTCGTCCCGGCACCGCGGGATGAGGTTTGGAGGATGGGGAAACGCGGGTTCGGCGGCGCGTCGATCCCGTGATCTCCAAGCCCCACGGGCTCGCCCCGAACTGCGACTCCCTCACACGCCCCCAGCTGGAACCCGCCCATGCCCGCACGGATGCCGAATCTCATCGCAGGTCTCGCGAGCGCGGCCGCGATGCTCCTGATCGCGCCGTCCGCCTCGGCCCGGGCGCCGGGCTTCGGGGACGACGCTGCGCCGCGCTCCGCGCCGTCGCATCATCGCATCCGGCGCCCGTCGCCGGATGGCGCCGACCGCGCGGCGCGCGGGTACGCTCCGGGATTGTCCGGCTACGGCCCGCCCAGCATCGTGCGCGCCTACCTGCCGCGCAACACCAACGTGCCGATGTACAACGAGCCGCCGACGCGCTGAGGCGCTCCGTCGCGGTTCGCGGATACGCCGACAGGCTCCCTCTCCCGTGCAGGCTTGCGGCTTCACACTTCTTGCGAGACCGGCGTTCGATGGATCGCGCGCAGCACTGGGCGGCCCCCTCTCCCATGGGGAGAGGATCGGGGTGAGGGGCGTGACCTCTCCGGCGCGTTCTAATCCCTCACCCTGTCCCTCTCCCGAACGGGAGAGGGGACCCGCGCCTCGTCCGGTAACGCCCCTATCCTTGCCCTCTTCCACGGTCCGCCCGATCCGGTAGAGGAAGGCTCCGCGATTCGGCCGCGCGTCGAGGACGGTCCTTCGCGCGGGAGAATGCCATGAACGTCCAGGGTCTGGCGGCGATCGTGACGGGCGGAGCCTCGGGCCTCGGTGCGGCGACGGGCCGTGCGCTGGCCGCCGCCGGGGCGCGGGTCGCGCTCCTCGACCTCGACGGGGCGGCGGCGATCACCCTCGCCGCGGAGATCGACGGGCTCGGGCTCGCCTGCGACGTGGCGGACGCCGGGAGCGCGGAGGCTGCGGTGGCACGCGCCGCCGCCGCGCACGGGGCCGCCCGCATCCTCGTCAACTGCGCCGGCATCGCGCCGGCGGCGCGCATCGTCGGGCGCGACGGGCCGGCCTCGCTCGACGCCTTCGCCCGGGTGATCCAGGTTAACCTGATCGGCAGCTTCAACCTGATGCGGCTCGTAGCGGCGGGCGCCGCCGGGCTCGAACTGCTCGATGGCGGCGAGCGCGGGGTGATCGTGTCCACGGCCTCGATCGCCGCCTACGAGGGCCAAGTTGGCCAAGCCGCCTACGCCGCCTCGAAGGCGGGCGTCGTCGGGCTGACGCTCCCGGCCGCGCGCGAGCTCGCGAGCCTCGGCATCCGCGTCTGCGCGATTGCGCCCGGCCTGTTCGCGACGCCGATGGTGCGCGGCCTGCCCGAGGCCGTGCAGGACACCCTCGGGGCGGCGGTGCCGTTCCCCGCCCGCCTCGGGCGGCCGGAGGAGTACGCCGACCTCGTCCTGGCGATCGTCGCCAACCCGATGCTGAACGGCGAGACCATCCGCCTCGACGGCGCGCTGCGCATGCAGGCGCGCTGACCGGTGCCAAGGAGCGCACGAAGCATCGCGCGCACGAATCCTGCCTGCTACGACCCGACCCCTCCGACGGACCGCCGATGCCGCAGAATTTCAATTGGACATCCGCCTATCCCTCGATCCGGATGCCGATGTTCGGCCGCAACGTGGTCGCGACCTCGCACGCGCTCGCGGCCCAGGCCGGCATCCGGATGCTGTGGAAGGGCGGCAACGCGGTCGACGCGGCGATCGCGACCGCAGCCGCCAAGACGCTGACCGAGCCGTGCAGCAACGGCCTCGGCTCGGACGCGTTCTGCATCCTCTGGGACGGCAAGGCGTTGCACGGGCTGAACGCCTCGGGCGGGGCGCCCGCGGCCTGGACCCGCGACTACTTCCACAGGAAGTACGGGCCGGATGCCGCCCGCCCGCCGATGCGCGGCTGGGATTCCGTGACCGTGCCCGGCGCGGTCGGCGCCTGGGTGGCGCTCTCCGAGCGCTTCGGCCGCCTGCCGTTCGCCGACCTGCTCGAGCCCGCGATCGAGATCGCCGAGCGCGGGCTCCTCGCGCCGATCGTGGTGCAGCAGAAGTGGGCGGCGGCCGCCCGCGTGCCCGACCTCGTGCGCCAGCCGGGCTTTTCGGACTTCTTCCTGCCGCGCGGGCGCGCCCCGGATGTCGGCGAGCTTGTCACCCTGAAGGCCGCCGCCCGGACGCTGCGCGCGGTGGCCGAGACCAAGGGCCGCGCCTTCTACGAGGGCGAGATCGCCGAGGCGATGGCGCGCCACGCCGCCGCGAACGGCGGCGCGATGACGGTCGCGGACCTCTCCGCCTACCGCCCGGAATGGGTCACGCCCACCGCCAAGGACTACCGCGGCCACACCCTGCACGAGATCCCGCCGAGCGGGCAGGGCATCGCCGCGCAGATCGCGCTCGGCATCCTCCAAAACTTCGATCTGGCGAGCTTGGCCCCCGACGGGCCGGAAGCCCAGCACCTGCAGATCGAGGCGATGAAGCTCGCGTTTGCCGACACCTACCGCTACGTCGCCGACTCCCGCGCGATGGACCTCACGCCGGAGCAGATGCTCGACGACGCCTACCTGGCCGCGCGCGCGCGCCTGATCGACCCGCGCCGCGCCCAGGATTTCGGCGCCGGCAACCCGGTGCGCGGCGGCACGATCTACCTCACGGCGGCCGACGAATCAGGGATGATGGTCAGCTTCATCCAGTCGAACTTCATGGGCTTCGGCTCCGGCGTGGTGGTGCCGGGCTGGGGCCTGTCGCTGCAGAACCGCGGCTACGGCTTCGTGCTCGATCCCGCGAGCCCCAACTGCGTCGCGCCGGGCAAGCGCCCGTTCCACACCATCATCCCCGGCTTCCTGACGAAGGACGGCGCGCCGGTGATGAGCTTCGGGGTGATGGGCGGCAACATGCAGCCGCAAGGGCACGTGCAGACGCTCGTGCGGATGATCGACCACGGCCAGAACCCGCAAGCCGCCTGCGACGCGCCGCGCTGGCGCGTCAACGAGGGCCTCGCGATCAACGCCGAGGCCACGATGCCGGCAGCGACCCTCGACGGCCTGCTGGCGCGCGGCCACGCGGTCGAGGTGATCGACGACAGCTACCAGGATTTCGGCGCCGGCCAGTTCATCTGGCGGATGGGCGACCCCGGCATCGAGGGCTACGTCGCCGCGAGCGACCCTCGCCGCGACGGGCAGGCCGCCGTGTGGTGACCTCGCGCGGCAGCGGCGCCCTGACGCCTCCCGGCCCGCGCCCCGCATCCCATATCGCGCGGGGTCCGGAGGCGCTGAGGGGATCGGAGCGGTGGGGCGACGCGAGCGGCGCTGGCGCGCGGACGAGGCGGAGGCAGCCCTCGGCGCCGCCGATCCGGTGTGCCCCCTGTGCGAGCGGCCGATCCCGCCGCGGGCCCGCTCCAGCCTGCACCACCTCACGCCGAAGCTGAAGGGCGGGACGCACGGCGGCACGGTGCGCCTGCATCAGGTCTGCCATTCGGCGATCCATGCCCGGCACAGCGAGGCCGAGATCGCCCGCCGCCTCGCCGATGTTGCCGCCCTGCGGGCCGATCCCGAACTCGCCCGCTTCATCGCCTGGGTGCGGACCAAGCCCGACGACTTCCACGCGGCCACGCGCCTGACGCGGGACCGGCGCGGGGCCAAGCGGAAGCGTTAGGCCGGGCGTTTACCGGCCGTTCGGCATGCCGCGCGACGGCGCGGCGGCGATCACGCCCCCTTTACCCGCGCACGCGAAACATCGGCCGCGTGAACGGTCGGTGGAGGCGGCGATGGCGGGGCACCTGAGCGCGACGGCACCGGAGGACGCGCTGCGGCTCGCCTGGGTCGACGTCGCCAAGGGCATCTGCATTCTCCTCGTCGTGATGATGCATTCGACGCTGGGCACCGGCGAGGCGATGGGCGGCGAGGGCTTCCTCCACACCGTCGTGACCTTCGCCAAGCCGTTCCGGATCCCGGATTTCTTCCTGCTCTCGGGGCTCTTCGTCGGCCGGGTGATCGACCGCGACTGGCGCCTGTTCGCCGACCGCCGCGTCGTGCACTTCGCCTATTTCTACGGGCTTTGGGTGATCATCCAGTCGCTCGCGAAATATCCCGCGATCGTGGGCGATGCCGGCCCCGGCGCCTTCGCCGCGCATCTTCTGCATGCGCTCGTCGAGCCGTACTCGACCCTGTGGTTCATCTACCTGCTCGCGGTGTTCTCGGTGGTCACCAAGCTGCTGCGCCGCGTGCCCGCCGCCGTGCTGCTCGCGGGTGCCGCCCTGCTGCAGGTCGTGCCGGTGGCGACGTCGTCCTACCTCGCGGAGGAGTTCTGCGCCCGCTACGTCTACTTCGTGGCCGGATACCTCTTCGCCGGGCGCATCTTCGCGCTGGCGGGCTGGGTCGCGCGCAACCCGGCGCCGGCCGTCGCGGCCCTCGGGCTCTGGGCCGGGATCGAGACTTGGCTCGCCTTCACGCCGGCGAGCCTGCCCGGCTATCCGACGCTCGCGAGCCTGCCGCTCCTGAGCCTGATCCTCGGCGGAGCCGGCGCGCTCGCCATCGTCGCGGCGGCATCCCTGGCGACGCGCGCCGGCGGCCCCATGACCGCGGCGCTGAGAACCTGCGGCAGCCGCTCGATCGTGATCTACCTCGCCTTTTTCCTGCCGATGGCCGCGACCCGGACGCTGATCGTCAAGACCGGGCTGATCGCCGATATCGGCCTTGCCAGCCTGATCGTGATGGCCGTGGCCGTGATCGTGCCGCTCGCCTTCGAGCGTGCGATCCGCGGCACCGCCCTAGGCTTCCTGTTCGTCCGCCCGAAGGCGTTCCACATCGTCGGCGCGCGGCCCGCACGCAACGCCGCGCTTCAGCCGGCCTGAGCCGGTCTCAGGCTTCGAAATGCACCCCGAGCCGCCGGCCGTCGCGCCGAACCACGCGGCAGCGCCGCGGCGGCTCGTAGGCGGTGATGCGAAGCGTGAACCGGTCGGGCACCACGGCGTCGGCTGCGACCTCGACCTGCGCACCGGTCTCCGAGACGTCCCAGATGAGGCATTCGAGGGCGTCCGCACGGCCGTCCGCCGAGAGATTCGCGACCCGGAAGGCATCCTTGCGCGGTGCGCTGCGTCGGTTGTCGCTCATGGGATCACTTGGGGCTCGACTCGGGGTGGATCGTGGTTCCGAGGACTTAACAAACGCTGCTGGGCTTACCGAAGTCCGCAAGGTCACGAAGCGACGTCCGCGAAAGCCAAGTCGTTGATGGACAACGCGTTCTGAAAATCTCCGGTTAACGCCCCTCCAACGATAAGCCATTGAATTCGTTGATGTGTTCCGCGCCCCGATCTGCCGTGCCGTCGTGATCGTCGTGCTTGTCCTGTATGGTGCCATCCATGGTATCGGCCGCTATCTTGGATGGTGAGGCTATGAAACCGCCCGACCGCCACCGCCGCCGTCTCGTGCTCTACGTTCCCAACTCATGCGGAAGTGATCCCCTCGGCCCTGAGCGGGCGGGATGGAGAGGAGGACGGGTAGGACGCGCCCTCCTCTCTCGAACTGGGGCGGATCCGGTGGGAGTGGCAGAATGGAGAAGACCCGCCCGTGTTGGCATCACGTCGCGACTTCAGGGATCGAAACGGACAATTCGATCCATTCCGGCGGTTCACAGCTTGTCGATGTCTCGAAACGGTCGCCGACCGCCGCGAAACCTATGCTCTCGAAGAACTTGTGGCACGCTAAATTTTTCCCGGTTTTCACGATGACACCGTAAGAAACAGGCCCGGCCCGCAAGGCAACATCGGTGATGATGGAGCCCATTGCAATCTCAATGCCAAGCGCAAACACGCGGCAAGACAGCACGACTTGAACAATTTCCGCGCCCTTGATGAGAGCAACAGAGACGATACCGTTGTCTACCGTCTTGTCCTTGACGGATGCCACGAAACATAGACCTCCTTCCGATAGGAACTGACTCAACTCTCCGCGATCCCATCGTTTGCCGGTCGTGTTGAATTGATTTGTCTTGTTGATGAGTTCGAACGCCCGCTCAAACTCGATTAAGTTCGAAGTCGAGGCTAAACGGACATTTTGCTTGAGGCTCAACGACCGTAACCACTCGTCACGTGGCATCTCGGTCGCCGTGAGACTGCGGTCCAAAATTGCACGCGTCATTTCTGTTCGCCGCTGCGATTCCGGTGTCAGTGTGCTGACTTGTGTTTCGGGGGATCGCAGAAGAATCCTGCGCCAATCATAGTTATCCGCGCTCAAGGTTCGCATATCTGGGAACCGCGCTACAACTTCATCAATCTCGCGCGGGTTGTCATCAATGAACAATACGCTCTGAGGCAGAAGATTTACCTGCTTCAAAATAGCTGCGACCCCCTCCGACTTGCGATCCCAGCTGATTTCCATGGCGACGAAATCGTCTTCTCTCAAGGCTCCGTTCCAAATTTGAAATAGGCGCTGAAGCGTTGCCTCACGCTCGTTCTTGCTGCAGATAGCCAGCAAGCCGCCGCGGCGCTTGAACCACAGCAGTGCCTCGACGAAGCCCGTCGGCCATCCTTCGACACGACGCCAGTGCTCGTAGGCCTCTTCGGCTGCCACGCCGCGCCACAGCGTGTCATCAAGGTCGACGACGATGAGCTTAATGGCATTCTTCTGACGCACGACCCTGTAGTTATCTGTGACTTGGCGCCAGATCACCGTGGCAAGCACAGGGAGGTTGCTGGCTGTGCGGAAAGTCGCACTTCGCGACGACGGAGGCTGAAGGCGATCCTGGTCCAGCGCGAGGTCCCAATCGGAGATCAGCGCCGCGTGCGCACCGCCATAGGAGATGTCATCCTGAAGGTGTGCGCGGCCAACAGAGTTGAAGCATTCGTTAAGGTCAAAATAATACGCGTCGGGCGTCGATTCGAGGAATTGACACAAACGCTCGTTCATTTGCCGGATTATATTGTGCTGCGCGCAGGGGTCGAAACGACCTACGACGCCGCCAAGGAAATTGAAACTTGGCTCAAGGAGCGACATGAAGAATATGGGCTTGGAGGGAAACTTGGCGTGAAATTTACCGACTTCCAACCGCAGGATGTCTGAACAGCGGTCGAGTAAAGCGTCCTTCTCCTCGACGCTGCTGAGGCGAGCGAATGTCATGTCGCCAGCGGTCTGAGGGCCTGCGGTTACTTCATTAAGAATGCAGCGCAGCGTCGGTGCCACAAGGATCAGGTCGAAGTCATCGGGGTCGACATCTGGCGCTGGATTCTGCGGCCTCGACTCGTACAGCATGATGCTCGCCGCGACGTGCGAAACGTGCGCGTACTCCAAGAGCCAGCCGACCTGACACGTGCCGGCACACAGCACGCGCACGTCCCCGCCTTGCTCTCCTAGAAGATCGGGAACAAACGGATATCCGAGTTGTGCGACGTAAGACAATACATTGCTCTCTAATCTATCTTCTCAGGCCTTTATTGCGTGAGAAGAAATCCATTGAGCGCAAGGATGAGTCCAAAGTCGTTTTTTTCGAGGCGTTGCAAGCCTATGGCGCACGATCTGAGGTTGCTACCATGGTGCGCCTTGCGCCTGTTGCGTTGCAGACACAGGTCGATCTGATCCGGAAAATAGATGAGCAGAACGCAAAAAGCCGGATCATACAACGCACCTCCACGCGAAAAAGCCCGCCGCGGCGGGTGCCGGGCGGGCCGAACGTGGTCGATGGCGTGGCAGATCAGGGGTCTCGATCGCATGCCACTTGGAAAGGCGTGATGATGTCCGGCTTACGCAGGTGCCGGAACGTGCGCTGGACGAGGTTGCAGGCGCTGGACACGCTCTCGACGAGGTAGGCCGGCCCGCACGGGACGTTCTCCGGCGGAGGGCACGGTCGACGTGTCGGTCGGGATCAGCCGAGCGGCGTCCGGAAGCGGGCACCGATCTCCTCGCCCTTCCGCCAGACGACCTGGCAGACCTGAGCCTCGCTGAAGCGGTGCGCGGAGAGCAGGAAGACCCGCGGCACCGCCTGCACCTCGGGCGCCACGACGCGCAGGCCCTCGCGCGACAGGTCGAAGATCAGGCAGGGAATCGACGTGTGCTCGTCGACCGCGATGGAGGCGCGTTCGTCGACGCGCTGGCGCGATGAGATGCGGCGATCATCCATGGCTCAGATCCTCATGTCGCGCAGGCGCTGCGTCGTCGTGGTGGCCCGCAGCGCGGCAGCGGTGGCCATGCCCGGCCCCTCTTCCGCGTTCCATCCCAGCATGAAATTCGTGAAGCAAGGGTGTGCCGGTCTCATCGCATTCGAGCGGATACCCCCACGTCACGGGGCGCACGGCGAGCGCGACGGCATCGGCTGAAAGCTAACGCATTGATGGAAAAAGGACTCTGAACATGCGCGGTTAACACCCCTTAAACCCGCCGCATTTACCGTGCGGTACCGGGCCGCTCGGTGACCGGCTCCGCGTCCGACCGGCGCGGCGCTGCGCGACGGGGCCTGAGGACGAACGGGACGCATGGCGAACGGACGCGGACGGGCCGGCCGGGGCGAGCCGAACTTCGACGTGCCCGAGGGGCGCGCCGCGGCTCGGAGCGGCCTCGACCTGCGCCTGTCCCGCGAGGATCGCGCGGGGGGCGGCGTGGCGGACGCGGGACGACGGCGGGACGACGGGCAGCGCGGCCGCAAGGCGGCGCCCGCCGCGAAGGGCGGCGCACGGCGCGGATCGCCGCCGCGCCGGGCCGGACGCCGGTCGCTCCTCGGGCGGATGGTCTACGCCGGCGTGGTGCTCGGGCTCTGGGCGGTCATCGGGCTGGCCGGCCTCGTCGCCTATCACGCCTCGCAGCTTCCGCCGATCGATCAGCTCGCGGTCCCGAAGCGCCCGCCGAACATCGCGATCCTGGCCTCCGACGGTTCGCTCCTGGCCAACCGCGGCGAGACCGGCGGCCGGGTGGTCGGCATCAAGGAGCTGCCGCCCTACCTGCCCCGCGCCTTCGTGGCGATCGAGGACCGGCGCTTCTACGGCCACATGGGCATCGACCCGGTCGGCATCCTGCGCGCCGTCGGGCAGAACCTGACCCGGCGCGGCGTCGCGCAAGGGGGCTCGACCCTGACGCAGCAGCTCGCCAAGAACCTGTTCCTGACGCCCGAGCGCTCGGCCTCGCGAAAGATCCAGGAGGCGATCCTCGCCCTGTGGCTGGAGCACAAGTACACCAAGGACGAGCTGCTCGAACTCTACCTCAACCGGGTTTACTTCGGCGCCGGCGCCTACGGCGTCGAGGCGGCGGCGCAGCGCTACTTCGGCAAGCCCGCCAAGGGCGTCAGCGTCGCGGAGGCCGCGATGCTCGGCGGCCTCGTCCAGGCGCCCTCGCGGCTGGCGCCGAACCGCAACCTGCCGGCCGCCCAGGCGCGCGCCGCCCAGGTGGTCGCGGCGATGCAGGAGCTCGGCTTCATCACCGCCCAGGATGCGAAGGTCGCGCTCGCCCAGCCGGCGCGGCCCGCGAGCACCCGCGGCGGCGGCTCGGCCAACTACGTCGCCGACCTCGTGATGGACGTGCTCGACGACTTCGTCGGCACGTTCGAGCGCGACATCGTGGTGCAGACCACCGTCGATGCGGCCCTCCAGGGCGTCGCGGAGCGGGCCCTGGTCGACGAGCTGAACGCCAAGGGCGCCCGCTACAACGTGGGCCAGGGAGCGCTCGTCTCGATGCGCCCGGACGGGGCGATCCGGGCGCTGATCGGCGGGCGCGACTACGCACAGAGCCAGTTCAACCGGGCGACCACGGCCAAGCGCCAGCCGGGCTCCGCGTTCAAGCCCTTCGTCTACCTCGCGGCCGTCGAGCGCGGCGCCACGCCCGACACGGTGCGCGAGGACGCGCCGATCCGGATCGGCAACTGGCAACCGGAGAACTACTCGCACCAGTACGAGGGCGCCGTCACGCTCCGCACGGCGCTGGCGCTGTCGCTGAACACGGTCGCGGTCCGGCTCGGCCAGGAGGTCGGGGCGAAGGCCGTGGTGCAGACGGCCCAGCGCCTCGGCATCACCTCGGCGCTCCAGGCCAACGGCTCGATCGCGCTCGGCACCTCCGAGGTGACGCCGCTGGAGATGGTCGGCGCCTACGGGGCCTTCGCCAACGGCGGCACGGGCGTGATCCCCTACGTCGTCGCAGCCGTGAAGGGCACCGACGGCAAGGTCCTCTACAAGCGCGGCGAAGGCGGCCTCGGGCGGGTGATCGAGCCCAACGCCGTCGGCATGATGAACGCGATGATGCACGAGACCTTCGTCATCGGCACCGCCAGGAAGGGCGACATCCCCGGCTGGGATCTCGCCGGCAAGACCGGCACGAGCCAGGATTTCCGCGATGCGTGGTTCATCGGCTACTCGGGCAGCCTCGTCACCGGCATCTGGCTCGGCAACGACGACGGCGAGCCCACCAAGAAGGCGTCGGGCGGCAACCTGCCCGTCGAGATCTGGAAGACCTACATGGGCGTCGCGCTGAGAGGTCAGACCCCCGTGCCGCTTCCGGGCCTGAACCGGTGGCGCAAGGCCCCCGAGACCACGGCGTCGGTGGCGAGCGCCGGCAGCCCCGGCGGCCTGCTCGGCCAGTTGCTCGGCGAGCCGCCCGCCCCGAAGCCCCCGGCCCAGGGTGCCCGCCGCCAGCAGGGCCCGAGCCGCGACGACCGCAACTTCATCGAGAAGCTGTTCGGCCTGGGCGAATGAGGGGCTCTCACGGAAGGTCCACGCCCCGGCCCCGGCGCGCGCGGCGCGCCGGGGCCACGGGCGCTTCGCGGAACGCCCTGAACCTTCGGCCCTCCCGGAACGCGACGCGGCAAAGCCCCCGGGCCCGGCCGCGGCTGCGAGGTCCGGCCGTCCGTATGTTCGGCACAACGCTTCGTTGAGCATACTCCTGCGTCGCCCCGAATTAGGGGCGCTGGCACACCATCAATACAAGGACTCGCAGGCAAAGCTCGGCTAGTACGGAAGCAATGAACTCGGGTCCTATGCTCTCCACATGGACGCGCGCCTTGGCGCACCTTCTGAACGACCGCGCCTCGCGCCTGATCGCCTGCCTCGGCCTCGGCGTCACGCTCTGCCTGATCCTGCTCGGCGCCTACCTGATCCGCGACCTGCGGGACGGGACGTGGCGGCAGGCGGAGCAGAATGCGGAGAACCTCCTGACACTGATCGAGGAGGGCGTGGCGCAGACCGTGGCCATGTACGACCTCTCCCTGCAGGCCGCCGCCGAGAGGGCGGCGCGGGCGGACGTCGGGGCGCTGCATCCTGAAATCCGGCGGCTCGTCCTCTTCGAGCGCGCCGCGACCGCTTCGGGGCTCGGCCTGATCGCCGTGACCGATGCCGCGGGACAAGTCCGATTGACCTCCGATCCAGGGATGCCCACCGGTCAATCCTTCGCCGATCTGCCCGAATTCGCGACCCACCGGGCCGATCCCGCCGCGGGTCTCGTCATATCCGGGCCTCGCCCGTCCCGCCTGACCGGCAGGCCGATCATGTCGATGAGCCGCAGCATCACCAATCCGGACGGTTCCTTCGGCGGCATCGTGATCGGTGCCATCTTCCTCGATCACTTCCAGGCCCTGTTCGCCCGCCTGCACATCGCCGAGGGCAGCGCCATCAACCTGTTGCACGCCGACGGGAGGCTCCTCGTCAAGGAGCCCTACAGCGCCGCCAGCGTCGGCCGGAGCATCGCCGATGGCGAGAGCTACGGGCGGTTCCGCGCGAGTGCGCGCGGCCTGTTCGTCGGCTGGTCGCCGCTCGTCGGCACGCGCCGTCTCTACGCCTTCGCCAACCTCAAGGACCTGCCGCTCCTCGTCAACGTCGCGGTCGGCGTCGACGGCATCCGGGCCGGATGGATGTCCAAGGCCGCCATGATCGCCAGCCTGATCGCCGGCCTCAGCATCGTGACCCTGGGTCTGACCCTCGTCCTTCAGCGGGAGATCTCCCGCCGCGCCGGGGCCGAGATCTCCTCCCGCGCGGCGAACGCCGAGCTGTCGCGGCTCGCGCTGACCGACAGCCTCACCGGTCTGCCCAACCGTCGGCGCTACGACGACGCGTTCGCGAAGGCGTGGCGCCGCGCCGTCCGCATCCGGGGGCCGATCGCGCTGCTGCTCCTCGACACGGACCATTTCAAGCAGTTCAACGACCGCTTCGGGCATCCCCGGGGCGACGAGGTGCTTCGGGCGGTGGCCGGCTGCATGCTCCGGCACCTCGACGGCATCGAGGCGATCGCCTGCCGGATCGGCGGCGAGGAGTTCGCCGTGATCCTGCCGGACCTGCAACCGGATGCGGCCCGGGCCGTGGCCGAGCAGATCCGCCGGGCGGTGGTCGACCTGCAGATCCCGCATGCTCCGGACATCGGCGGCGTGGCGACGATCAGCATCGGCCTCGCCCACCGCACCCCGAGTGCCCTCGACGGGCCCGGCACGCTCTTCGCCGAGGCCGACGCGGCCCTGTACGCGGCCAAGCGCGCCGGCCGCAACCGGGTCCGGTCGGCGGTGACGTCCGCGGCCGATGCCGTGTCGGTCGCCTGCCGCGCCTGACCCCTCGCGCGGCGCGATTGCCCTCCGGCGCCGCCTGTGCCGTCCAAGGATGATCCACCGTCGGATCACGAGGAATGCCGGATCGCGCGGGTCCTCTCTCCCGTGCGGGAGAGGGAACCCGCGCGCCGACCGAGATTTTCCGGTGACGCGCTCTGTCACAGCATCGGCAGGCTCCGGCGGCGCGGCCCGCGCGGGAACTGAGCGTCGATCGTCGCGGTCTCGGCGGCGTTGAGGCGCAGCGCGCCCGCCCCGGCGTTCTCGACGGCGCGGGCCGGGCGGCCGGTCTTCGGGATCGTGAAGGTGTCCTCCAGGCGGGTGAGGAAGGCCAGGGCGACGGCGTAGGGCGTCGTGTCGTGGACCTGCGCGATCCGCGCGAGCACGTGGCCGCCGGCACTGGCCGGATCGGGGAAGTCGCCGCTGCCGAACGGCGCGTAGCCGACCAGCGCGACGCCGTTCCGGGCGCACCACGGCAGCACCGCGTGCTCGATCGCCCGCTCGCCGAGGTGATAGAGCACTTGGTTGCAGGCGATGCGGCCGGGGCCGACGATGCGCAGCGCACGTTCGAGGTCGTCGACATCGAAGTTGCTGACGCCCCAGGACAGGATCTTGCCCGCCTGCCGCAGGTCCTCGAAGCCGGCGATGGTGTCCTCGAGCGGGTGGCTGCCGGGCCAGTGCAGCAGGTAGGCGTCCAGCCGGTCCGTCCCCAGGCGGCGCAGGGACTGCTCGCAGGCCCGGACGACCCCGCGGCGGGTGGCGTTGCCGGGCACGACCTTCGAGACCAGGAAGACCGCGTCGCGAAGCCCGTCGATCGCCGCGCCGACGATCGCCTCGCCGTCGCCGTACATCTCGGCGGTGTCGATGTGCGCCATTCCGGCCGCGATCCCGGCCCGGAGCGCCGCCGCCGCGTCGTCCCGGCGGGCGGTGTCGATCCGCCACGTGCCCTGGCCGATGACGGGGACGCGAAATCCGGTCTTGCCGAAGGGTCTTGCGCGCATGGTCAGGCTCCTGGTCCGGGGACGTTCGACCGATGCGGCGACCGCCGTCGCCGTCTCGCTTCCGCGCCGTATCCGCCGGCGATGGACGAACCTGTGGCGCCGACGCCCAAATCGCGCCATCATAGGGGGATGAGCAATGGGCCGGGCGCCGACCCGGACCAGGACTTCAGGCTCGCGTCCCCGTCCGATCCTCGGATCGCGCCGCGGCGCGGGGGGCCGAGAGCGTTCTCGGGTGCGATGGACGGCTCACGTGACGCAGGCGCCCTCCCAGACGAACGAGACCGGTACGCGAGCCGACGGACGCGGCGCCCGCAGCGTCCACGCAACGGCCCGCGCGGCGTCCGTTCGGCGCGCGGACCTGCGCCGTGCCGGTCCCGCCCGCTCGGCCGGCTCTGCCCGGGCGGCGCGCTGATGCTGCCGCAGCACCGCTGGTTCTGGGGCCTGATCCTGGTCGCGTCGGGGGGCGCGGGCATGGTCTACAACCTCGTGTTCGTCGGCGGGACGTCGCTGCTCGCCGCGCTGATCTACGGCCTCGCCGTCGGCGCGACGGTCCTCGCCTTCGACCGCGGCCTGATCCTGTCGGGTCTCCAGACCCGCCTGCGGCGGCTGCCGGCGATGCTCTACGTGCCCGCGGCCGAACTGCTCTACGTGCTGATGATCGCGCTGGGCTGCGCGCTCGGCGGCCTCGTCGTCTGGGCGTTCGGGCTCACCGGCGAGACCCTCGCCTCGGCGGTGCGGATCACGCCGCGGGTGCTGGCCTACTCGCTGGCGGTCTCGGCGCTCCTCGTCTTCGTCGTGCGGATGCGCGACCTGATCGGCGGCGAGGTCTTCGTGAACTTCCTGGTCGGACGCTACCACAAGCCGGTGCGGGAGGAGCGCATCTTCCTGTTCCTCGACGTCGTCGGCTCGACGGCCTTCGCCGAGACGCACGGCGACCTGAGGGCGCAGGAACACCTCGGCGCCATCTTCGCCGCGCTGGCCGAGCCGGTGCGGCGCAACGCCGGCTCCACCGACGACTACATCGGCGACATGGCGATGATCACGTGGCCGATGCGGCGCGGCCTGAAGGATGCGCGCTGCGTCGCGTGCGTCTTCGACGTCCTCGACCGGATCGAGGCCGAGTCCGCCGCCTGGACCGCCCGCTTCGGCGCCGTTCCGCGCCTGCGCGCGGCGCTCCACGGCGGCTCGGTCGTGACCGCGGAGGTCGGCGTCGACCGGCACAAGATCGCCTACTTTGGCGACGCCGTGAACGTGACCGCCCGCATCGAGGCCCTGTGCCGGCCGCTGCGCGCCGGCATCCTGATCTCGCAGGATCTGCTCGACCGGCTCGACGCGCTGCCCCCCGGGATCAGGGCTCGCTCGCTGGGGGCGCACGCCCTGCGCGGCCGCGGCCAGCCCCTCTCGGTTGCGGTCCTGGAGCGGGCAGCCGATGCGCCGCCCCGGCCCGCGATCGAACTGGCGCCGGCGCGCAGGGCCGCACGATGAGCGGAGCGTCCCGCCGCCCCGCGGCGCCCCTCCTCACGGCCCTTCGCCTGCTGCTGCGCTACGGTCTGCCGCTCCTCGGGCTCCTCCTCATCGGTCGGGCGGTCGTCGTGTCGATCGGCGGCGAGATCGAGAAGGGCCAGTTCGCCCTGGGGGTGCTGCTGATGGCGCTGAGCGTCTCAGCCCGCCTCGTTCCCAAGTCTTTGCCCAAGTCTTCGCTCAAGTCCGCGCCGGAGCGCGCGCCGTGACGGGATCGCCGTGAGTCGCGCGATCGCGATCTACCTCGACGCGGATGCATGCCCGGTCAAGGACGAGACTTACCGGGTCGCCGCGCGCTACGGGCTGCACGTCTACGTCGTCGCCAACAGCCTCCTCAAGGTGCCGCGCGAGCCCTGGATCGAACGGGTGGTGGTGAGCGACCGCCTCGACGCCGCCGACGACTGGATCGCCGAGCGCGCCGCCCCCGGCGCCATCGTCGTCACCGCCGACGTGCCGCTGGCCAGCCGCTGCGTGAAGGCGGGCGCCACGGTGCTCGGCCCGAACGGCAAGCCGTTCACCGACGCCTCGGTCGGCCTGGCGCTGGCCACGCGCAACCTGATGCAGGACCTGCGCGAGGCGGGCGCCGTCACGGGCGGTCCGCGGCCGTTCTCGGCCCGCGATCGATCGGGCTTCCTCGGCGCGCTGGACGGTGCGGTGAACCGGCTCAGGCGATCGGCGCGGTGACCCTGCCGGTGCGCGCCGGGTCCGCGAGCCGCAGCCCGGTCAGGCGCCGACCAGCCGCTTCAGCGCGTCGTTGATGCGGTCCTGCCAGCCCGGCCCATCCTTCTGAAAATGGGCGAGCACGCCGCTGTCGATGCGCAGGGTCACCGATTCGCGCGCGCCGGGCGCGGCCTGTGCGGCCCTCGGTTCAGGCTCCGGCTCCGGCACGGGCTTGGCGGTCGTCGCGGCCTTGAAGGCGGCCTCGGCCGCCTGCCGCGGATCGGTGATGCGACGGTTCCGGTCGTAGGCCATCGCTGCCCCTCTAAGCCTTCTTGCCGGACTTGGCGGAGGTCTTGGCGGAGACCGTCTTGACCGGCGCCTCGGCGGCGGCCTTCGCAGCCTTGGCGAGGGCGGCCTTGGTCTTCGGCTTCACCTCGGCGGCCTTCGCCTGAGCGTCGGCGGCTTCCTTGGCCAGCCGCAGCGCGCGCAGGCGCGTGGTGCGCTCGTCCACGGCCTTGATCGAGGCCAAGTGCTCGGCCATCGCCTGGGCGCCCTCGCGCTGCATGCGCTCGGCCCGCTCGGCCCGCTCGGCCCTCTCCTCGGCCTTGTGCTTGGCTTCCTCTTCCGGGGTCCTGACCTCGTCCTCGGTGTCCGTGCCCGTATCGATCTCGTCGCTCATCGCATCCCTTTCGTCCCGTCCCGCTTCCGGCGCGACGATCCGTCGTCACGCGGGAGCGTGCGTCGGAATCGTCGGAAGGGGCAGGTCCGGCGCGCCCGGACAGTGGGTGGGCGGCCGGTTCTCATCGTCTCCGCCAGTCCATCGCGCTCCGGGGGCGACGTGCGGAATAACCCGGTTTGTAGCATGAGGCTGCCGTCGAAGGCGAATGCCAAGGTCGCCGCGCCGCCGGAGTCCGATGACGTTATCCCGCGTCCTCGGTTTGCGCGTCGAAGCTCCGTCATCCGCGCGCGCTTCGCGGGCCGGCGCCGTCAGCGGACGCGGTAGTTCAAGGGGATGGTGACCGAGAGGCTCTGCTGCGTCACGCCCGAAGGCGCGGCCGGCAGGCTGCCGCGGACCGCGCCCAGCGCCGCGCTGTCGATCTGGCCGACGCCGCTGCTGCGCGCGACGCCCGCGCTCGTCACCTGTCCCGAGCGCAGGACCGTGAAGCGCACCATCGCGGTGCCCCCCGCGGTGCCGTTGGCAGCGCCCGGATTCATTCGGCTGTGGATCGCCGAGCTGATCGCCCCGGTCCACTGCCGCATCGCGCTCGGATCGTTGCCGGCAGCAGCCTGTCCCGCCGCGTTCTGGCGCGAGGCCGAGGCCGAGCTCCGCGTGTCGGCGCCCTGGCGCGCCGGGGCCGCCTTCGCCCGCGCCTCGCGCGCCGCCTTGGCCCTGGCCTCGCGGACCGCCTCGACGCGCTCCTCGGCGGCTTCGCGGCGCGCCTCCTCGATCTGCTCGCGCCGCTTGGCCGCCCGAATCTTCGCCTCGCGCTCCGCCTTGAGCTTGGCGAGGTCGGGCTTGGGCTGGACCGGCTTGGCCTCGACGGGCTTCTCGGGCGCCTGCGCGCGTGCGGGGGGCGGGGGCGCCAGCGGTTCGGCCTGCTCGGCCGTCGACGTGATGACCTGGCTCTCCGGCGTGACCGGGACCGCGTCGGGCGGTGCTTCGGTGACCGCCTGGACCGGCGGCGGCTCGGCGACGGCCTCGTCGGGCTTCACCTCGGCGACCTCCGGTGGCGGCTTGGTCGGCTCGGCCTCGGTCGGCTCCTCGACCGGCTTCGTCTCCGGTGGCGCGGCCTCGCTCATCTGCTGCTCGCTCGGCGCCTGCGTCTCGGCCTCGGTCATGAGCGGGGCGAGATCGATCGAGACCTGCTGCTCGCCGGGAGGCGCCGGCGGCGTCAGCTTGAACACCGCGAGGCCGGCCAGCACCGCCAGATGCAGCGCGAGGGCGACGAGGAACGCGGGCAGGAGGCCCGATGCGCGAGGCTCGGGACCGCCTCCGGTGCTGACGACGACGGCCATGGCTTACTGCGCCGCCCCGCCGGACGGGGCCGCGGCCGGCGCCGCTCCGCCCGGAGCCTGCGCGATCAGCGAGACCTTGGTGAAGCCGGCTTGGCCGACGAGACCCATCACCTCCATGATCTTGCCGTACGGGACCTCCCGGTCGCCGCGCACCAGCACGACCTGATCCTTGTCGACGGCGGCCATCGCGCGCAGGCGCGGCACCAGGGTCTCGCTGGTGAAGACCTCCTTGGCGATCGACGGCTTGCCCTCCTTGTCGATGGTGACCTCCATCGGTTTCTTCGACTGCGCGACCTTGGCCGCGGCGGTCTTCGGAAGCTGCACCGGAACGCCCGTCGTCATCAGCGGCGCCGCCACCATGAAGATGATCAGCAGCACCAGCATCACGTCGACCATCGGGGTGACGTTGATCTCGGACATCGGCGCCGTGCCGAGGTCGTCCCCGTCGTCGGAACCGCTCGCGCGGATCGTACCCATCGCCATGCGGCGTCCTCCGGGATCGGCGGCCGAGCCGCGCACGGCCGCCGCAGCGGAAAATGAGGACCGGCCGTCCTCGGGGACCGGCCGGCGCGTCGGAGCGGATGTCCGGCCCGGCCTACTCGGCGGCGGCGCGGTGCTGGCCGGCGCGGTCGCGGGCGAGGCGGTTGCCGAGCACGTTGATGCAGGAGACGAACGAGGTCTGGACCCGGCCGACGTCGTTGGCGAGCTTGTTGTAGGCCATCACCGCCGGGATCGCGACGACGAGGCCGATGGCGGTCGCAAACAGCGCCTCCGCGATGCCCGGCGCCACCACCGCGAGCGAGGTGTCCTGGCTCCGCGCGATCGACGAGAAGGAGTTCATGATGCCCCACACCGTCCCGAACAGGCCCACGAAGGGCGCGGTCGAGCCCGAGGTCGCGAGCAGGGACAACCCGGTCTGGAGGCGCTTGACCTCGACGCCGAGCGCCCCGCGCATGGCCCGCTCGATGCGGTCTCGCCGCTCGGCCCGGGTCTCGGTCTGGTCCTGGTCGCGCCACGCGTCGAGCGCCGCCCTGACGATGTGCGCGGCGATGCCCTTCTGATCGCCCTCCAGGCTCCCGCCGGAGCGCACCAGCGCCTCGAAGGCCTTGGCTTGGCGCCGCGCGGCGGCAAGCCGGATGATCTTCTCGAACATCACGGTCCAGCAGGCGAGCGAGGCGACCGCCAGCAGGATCATCACCCCCTTCACGATCGGATCGGCCTGCAGGAACAGGCCCACGAACGAGAAGTCGGGGCCGGCGTCGATCGGGGCGGCTGTCGGATCCATCTCGGCCTCGTGTCTCAAATCGGAAGCGGCGGGGGCCGCGGACCGCCCGCCGGGGCGATCCGGCGCACGGTTCTGATCTCGGCGTTCGGCGGCTCAGCGGTCGAAGGACACGCTCGCCTTGGTCTCGGTCTCGGTGTGCTCGAGGCAGGCGTCGCGGCCCTCGCAGGCGAGGACGTCGTTGAGCAGGACCCGGCCGACCTTCGCGCAGGCGATGCCTGGGAAGTCGAAGATCTTGACGGTCGTCTTGCGCGCCGGGATCGGTCCGAGCTCGACGGCGACGCGCTTCTGCGCGATGCCGTCCGTGTCGAAGGCGAACAGATCGATCTTGTAGGATTTCAGGGGCGTGCCGCGGCTGTTGTCCACGAGCATCGTCGCCCGGCAGGCCTCGCCCGCGGACTCCATGCGGTTGAGCTGGAGCTTGATCGGAGGGGCCTTCTCGGCGGGCGCCGCGTCCTGCGCCAGCGCCGAGGCGAGGAACGACACGACGAACACGAGCGAGAGCGCGAGGCAGGCCGCCGTGTCGAGGGCGAGCCGCCAGATCTTCAGCCGGTAGAGGGGCATACCCCGTCCGCGCACCTGTACCATCGACACGTCATCAACTCCTTCGACGCTCAGCGTCCCGTCCGGGCGACGAGGCGCGCCGGCCCGGTTGGCAGACACAACGGCGAGGCCGGGATCGCCGTTGCAGGTTCCTCAGTGCAGCGCCGCGCGCGGTCGCCGCGGCGCGGTGCCTCCGAGCCGGCCTGCCGCCGAATCGATCGCCGCGACGGCGTTCCGCACCGCAGCGACGAGGCGCGGTGCCGCATCACGCCCGGTGATCGCTGCGGCGCCGAGCCCGACCTCGTCCCAGAGCCGGCGCCGGCCATGACCGATCAACCCGACGAGGGCGCATTCGTGCCCGGTCAGCCGGCAGCAGGTGGCCGGCATGAACGACCATTCCGCGTCGCGCTCGGACCGGAGCGCCCGCACGATCCCGACGACGCAGGAGACGAACCGTCCGCCCTCCGCGGCGCCGAGCAGGCGCTCCGCTCCGTCGAAGGCCGCATCCCAGCGGGCGACGTCGCTGGTTATGTATCCGGCCGCGACGAACCGCGCGACGGACAGGGCCAGCACCTCCGCGTCGTCGCCGCAAACCTCCGAGACCATCGGCATCCGGTCGTGGCGCGGTGGCAGGGACGGCGCGTTCATTCAGCCTCCGGCAAGTGGGTGCGTCCGCCGGACCGGGTTCCGACGGCCCGCATGACGCCCGCCGCGGGGAAGTATCCGAGGTGGTGGACGCGGATCAAGGGCTGCGCCGAAAATCAGAGCCATTCCAAACTGTTACGGGCAGAGGCCAAGCTTCGCCGTGCCGGATTGCCGATCGATCCCGGTATCGATTGCCAATTTTTCCCGAGAAGCGACCTCGGAACGGATCGATCCGGCCCCGATGCAGCCCGCGCGCGGCCCGCGTTCCCTTGATGGCGCGGTTCGGCTCGTTCATATCGTCTCAGGCCGGCCGTTCCGGTCGATGGAGCGCTGCACTGGGCGGGCTCCGGGAGCGAGGCGCCCATCGGCCGTCCGGCCCCGGGGCCTCGGGATGAGGAACCCTGCACCGATGACCCGTCCCTCCCCGTTCGGACACCCCTTCCTGCTCGGGTTCGACGAGATCGAGCAGGCCCTCGACCGCGTCTCCAAGGCGGCCAACGACGGCTATCCGCCCTACAACATCGAGCGGCTCGCCCGCACGGAGCGGGAGCCCGACCGGCTTCGGATCACACTGGCGGTGGCCGGCTTCACCCGCGATCAGCTTGACGTGATGCTGGAGGAGAACCAGCTCGTCGTGCGCGGCCGGCAGGTCGAGGAGAAGGAGCGGCTGTTCCTGCACCGCGGCATCGCGGCGCGGCAGTTCCAGCGGGCGTTCCTGCTGGCCGACGGCATGGAGGTGCTGGGCGCCGACCTCTCCAACGGGCTGCTCTCGATCGACCTCGCCCGCCCCGAGCCCGAGCGGGTGGTGCGCCGGATCGCCATCGTCGAGCGCGATTGATCCCGGCGCGGAACACACCACATCCCTGACAGGGCCCACGATCGCCGAAGGTCTTCGACCGCGACGGGATCGCTTGGGCCGATTGCTCTGCCTTGGAAGGAGGGCACGACATGACCGAACTGAACGCCTCCCCGCTCACCCCCGCCGATCTCGATCCGGCGGAGTTCGACGCCGCCGACCTCGCGACGCTCGGCGAGGGCCACATCGCCTACGTCCGGCCGATCCGCTCCGACGAGGTGATGCGCCTGTTCCCCCAGGCCCCCCAGCTCACCCCGGGCCTCGACCTGTTCGCCCTGCTCTCGGCGAGCGGCGCGCCGATCCTGCTCGCGGATTCGCGCGACGTGATCCTCGCCAACGCGGCCGCGCACGACCTGCATCCCGTCAGCCTGCACTGAGCGGGCAGGCGCCCATCCCGGCCACCGCCGACAGCAGCCGCGCGATGTCCTGCGGCCGCGACAGGCGGTGGTCGCCATCCGCGATCAGGGTCAGCACCGTGCCCGCCGCCGGCAACCGGTCGAGGATGCGGAAGGCGTGGGTGTGGGGCACGTCCGGGTCCTGCATGCCCTGGAGGATGTGGACCGGGCAGCCGAGGTCGAGGGGGCCGGTCAGAAGCCGGTTGCGGCGGCCGTCCTCGATCAGGGCCATCGTGATCCCGTCCGGCTCCGGCGCGTAGGCGCTCTGCCGCAGCCAGACGCCGTCGCGCTCCAGCGTCGCGCGCACCTCCGGCGGGAACCGGTCCCACATCAGGTCCTCGGTGAAGTCGAGCGCCGGCGCGATCAGCACGAGCCCTGTCGGCGGTGCGCCGCCCCGTTCCGCGAGGACGCGCGCGGCAAGGCACGCGATCCAGCCGCCCATCGACGATCCGATCAGCACGGGCGCTTCCGGCGCGTGGGCGGCGAGCACCGCCTGCGCGTCGGCGAGCCAGGTCGAGATCGTCGCGGCGGAGAAGTCGCCGCCGGATTCCCCATGGCCGGAATAGTCAAAGCGCACGAACCGGCGCCCGGCCGTTGCTGCCCAGGCATCGACCGCCCGCGCCTTGGTGGCGCCCATGTCCGAGCGGAAGCCTCCGAGCCACACGACCGGCGGCCCGCTGCCGTCGCGCACGCGCACAGCGATGCGTCGCTGCATCGCGCCGTCGCCGACCGTGATGAAGTCTGCAACCGTGCCGTCCCGCATCCCGTTCTCCGTTCCCAGCCTGAACACGTCGCCTTCAGCATCCGTTTACCGAACCGTAAAGCGCACCCGCGATCCTAGGACAATGAACGCTGCGATGAGGTTGGGTGCGGGCGCGCCATGCCCCGGGGTGATCCCGTCGGCGGCATGTTCATGAACGGGGACATCCGCGCCGCGTCCGGTTTTCCAGGTGACGCCGCGCCGCTCGCCGGGACCTGCGTGCTCCAGATCATCCCCGCCCTCGATGCCGGCGGCGCCGAGCGGACCACGGTCGACATCGCGGCGGGCTTGGCGGCCGCGGGCGCGCGCGCCCTCGTCGCCACCGAGGGCGGGCGGCTCGTGGGCGAGCTGCAGGCCAAGGGCGGGATCTGCCTGCCGTTCCCGGCCGCGTCGAAGAACCCGGCGGCAATGGCCCTGAACGTCGGCCGCCTCGCGCGGCTGTGCCGGCGCGAGGGCGTGCAGATCATCCACGCCCGTTCGCGCGCGCCGGCCTGGGTCGCGCTCGGCGCGGCGCGCCGGCTCGGGCTTCCCTTCGTCACGACCTATCACGGCGCTTATTCCGGCCGCACCGGCGTCAAGGTGCTCTACAACTCGGTGATGGCGCGGGGCGACGCGGTGATCGCCAACTCGCACTACACCGCCGACCTGATCCGCAGCCTGCACGCCGAGCAGGCGGGCGACCGCGTGCGGGTGATCCACCGCGGCACCGACCTCGCCGCCTTCAGCCCGGGTGCGGTCGGCGCGGGCCGGGTCGAAGCGCTCCGCCGGAGCTGGGGCGTGGCCCCGCACGAGCGGGTGATCCTGCTCGCCGCGCGGCTCACCGCCTGGAAGGGCCAGCGCATCCTGATCGAGGCGGCCGCGCGGATGCGCGCGCAGGGGATCGCCGACTTCGCGGTCGTCCTCGCGGGCGATCCGCAGGGGCGCGCCGCCTACGAGCGCGAGCTCGACGCCCTCGTCGCCGCCCGCGGCCTCGACGGCGTCGTGCGCCGGGTCGGCCATTGCAGCGACATGCCGGCGGCCTTCCGGGCGGCCTCCGTCGTGGCGGTGCCCTCCGTCGAGCCCGAGGCCTTCGGCCGTTCGGCGGTGGAGGCGCAGGCCCTGGGCACGCCGGTGGTGGTGTCCGACCTCGGCGCGGTGCCCGAGACGGTGCTGAGCCCGCCCGAGGTTCCGGCCGGCCAGCGCACCGGCTGGCGCGTGCCCGCGGGCGACGCGGACGCGCTCGCCGCGGCGCTCGGCGAGGCCCTGTCGCTCGGTGCCAGCGCCCGCGACGCCCTGGCGCGGCGCGAGCGGGCGCACGTGGAGGCGAACTTCTCGCTGGAGCGCATGGTGGCCGACACCCTGGCGATCTACGCCCGGTTGCTGAAGCGATCCGCGTGAACGCCGGATCGCTGCGCGGATCTTGCCCACGCCGATTCGGGTTCTCACATCGCGAAGACGGTGTTCGCATCGCGAGGAGCGGCATCGTTTCGCGTCGAGGCGGCGGCATGGGTTGAGAGTCATGTGTTGAGAGCCATGTGTTGACTTGCCGCACGGTTCGGCCAAGGTAAGCCGTCCGGGATTGGCCGGAGCGGTCGGCGGTCAGGGTATCCCGGAACGGGGTGCCACGGGCCGCCGTTTCGTCGTTGCATCAGGAGATCAAAGCCATTCGTAGACCCATGAGAGCCATGCCGGCCCCGCAGAAGGACGGGCCGCGCGCCAACCGGGATATCCGCGGCGTTCGCGAAGTGCAGCTCATCGACGACACCGGACAGAACCGGGGCGTCGTCGCCTTCTTCGATGCCCTCACGCTCGCCGAGGAGGCCGGCCTCGACCTCGTGGAGATCGCGCCGAACTCCGCGCCGCCCGTCTGCAAGCTGCTCGATTACGGCCGCTTCCGCTTCAACGAGCAGAAGAAGCAGAACGAGGCCCGCAAGCGGCAGAAGACGGTCGAGGTGAAGGAGATCAAGCTCCGCCCCGGCATCGACAAGCACGATTACGACGTCAAGATGAAGTCGGTTCAGCGCTTCTTCGAGGAGGGCGACAAGGTCAAGGTGACCCTGCGTTTCCGCGGCCGCGAGATGGCGCACCAGGACATCGGCCTGCGCCTCCTGGAGCGCGTCAAGACCGAGACGGCCGAGATCGCCAAGGTCGAGAGCGAGCCGATGCTCGAGGGCCGGCAGATGATCATGATCCTCGCCCCGCGCTGAGACCTTAGCGATGTTCGACCCGGCCCCGTCGGGTCCGAGCGCGGTATCGCCCGGCCGCGTGACGAGATCCGAACCTTGCCCGGTGTGCCGGTCCTGCCGACCGGATGATCGACCGGTGGGTATGATGGCGTCCAAGCCACAGTCCGGCCGCGCATGGCGCTGAGTCCGGACGAGGTCGAACGCTACGCCCGGCACCTCGTGTTGCGCGAGGTCGGCGGTCCGGGGCAGGCGAGGCTGAGGGCGGCCCGAATCCTCGTGATCGGCGCCGGCGGCCTCGGCGCGCCGTTGATCCAGTATCTCGCGGCCGCCGGCGTCGGCACGATCGGCATCGTTGACGACGACGCGGTCTCGCTCTCGAACCTCCAGCGGCAGGTGATCCACAGCACGCCCGACATCGGCCGGCCCAAGGTCGAGAGCGCGACCGACGCGGTGGCCCGCCTGAACCCGCATGTCCAGGTGGTGGCGCACCCGTTCCGGATCGACGCGCGGAGCGCGCAGGCGCTGGCGGGCGACTACGACGTCGTCGCCGACGGCTCCGACAACTTCGCCACGCGCTACGCGGTGTCCGACGCCTGCTACCGCGCGGGGCGCCCCCTCGTCACGGCGGCGCTCGGCCAGTTCGACGGGACGCTGACCACGATCCGTGCCCACGAGACCGGGCCGGACGGGCGCCCCAACCCGACCTACCGCTGCCTGTTCCCGACCCCGCCGCCGCCCGGCAGCGTGCCCGCGTGCGCCGAGGCGGGCGTGCTCGGCGCGCTCGCCGGCGTGATGGGCTCGCTCATGGCGATGGAGGTGATCCGCGCGGTCGTCGGCTTCGGCGAGCCCCTGGTCGGCCGCCTGCTGATGGTCGATGCCCGCGCCATGCGGTTCGAAACGCTGAGCTACGGCTGGGACGCGGCGAACCCGCTCAGCGGGACGGTTCCGTCAGAATCCTGACGGCGCCATCGCTTGCCTGCCGAGGCAGCACTTCTTGAACTTCAATCCGCTGCCGCAGGGGCAGGGATCGTTGCGGCCGACATCCTTGAACGGGTTGCGCTGGGGCAGGCCCGCCCCCTCCCGGGTCCAGGCGAGCTGGCCGATCGGATCGTCGAGGTCGCCGTGGTGCCGGGGGTCGAGGCGCGCGCGATCGTTCGGCTTCCGCTCGGCCGCACGCAGGGTGTCCCTGAACCACTGCGCGTCGCTGAATTCGTCGGTGATGCGACGATCGCGGCGGGCGGCCTCCGCGCGGGGGGCGAGATCGCGAAACCCGAGGTAGGCGATCGCCTCCTCCCAGCCGATCCAGGCCATGTCGCCCTCGATCGCCGCCTGTGCGTCGTCGAAGCGGACCAGCAGCGCGCGGACCGCGTCCCGCCCGATCCGACCCTCGTGGGCGAGGAAGACGCAGGCCGAGAACAGCGCGGTCCGGACGGCCCCGTCGCCGGTGCTGTCGAGGATCCGCGCGAACAGAGGGGCCGTCTCCCCGTCGAACAGGCTCGCGACCACCCGCGGCAGGGTGGTGGTGACGGCGTCGCCCAGGAGCGCGTCGATCGTGTCGCCGTCCTGGCGGAGCAGGGCGAGGAGCGGCGCCAGCGCGCGGGTGTCCCGCCCGTGCGCCAGCACGTGCAGGCCCCAGAACATCAGGTTCTGCGCGCCGGCCTCCAACTCGGCGCCCTCGGCCGCCGCCGCCAGCAGGCGCAGGGTCTCCCCTGCGACCGCCTCGGGTTCAGCCAACGCCCGCCGCAGGGCCGCCTCGGGCAGGTGGTCGGCCGCGGACAGGTCGCGGACCAGGGTCGCGTCGTCGGTCATGCCGGTGCTTGCCTCCTCTTCGGCCAACGGCATTCTTCGCCGCGGCCATCCGCGGGACCAAGGATCGCGGTCAGGCGCGCAGCGTCGCGCCGGTCCTGCGGCCGACCTCGGCGACGATCCGCGCAGCCACCGCCTCGATCTCCGCATCGGTCAGCGTCCGCTCGACCGGCTGCAGCCGCACCGCGATGGCGACCGACTTGCAGCCCTCCGGGATGCCGGCGCCCTCGTAGACGTCGAACACGTCGATGCCTGCCACGAGCTTGCGCTCGGCCCCCTGCGCCGCCCGGACGACATCGCCCGCCGCCACGTCGCGGCCGACGACGAAGGCGAAGTCGCGCGAGACCGGCTGGAACTCGGGCAGCACGAGCGCGCCCTTCGTCCGGGTCGCCCGGTGCTTGGGCGGCGGGACCGCGTCGAGCACGATCTCGAAGGCGACCAGCGTGCCCTTCAGGTCGAGCGCCCGCATCACCTGCGGATGCACCTCGCCGAAATGGCCCACCGGGTTCTTCGGGCCGAACTGAAGCGTGCCCGCGCGGCCGGGATGCAGCCAGCCCGGGCCGCCGGCCGCGACCTGGAGGCCGCCGGTCGGGATGCCGAGGGCGGCGAGCAGCGCCAGCGCGTCGGCCTTGGCCTGGAAGGCGTCGACCGTCGCGGCCGAACCGTCCCAGTGACGCCCGCCGCCGGCGAGGTTCGCCGTGCCCCGCCGCACGGCGGCCGCGCGGATGCTCTGCCCCTCCGGCGCGTCGCCGACGAAGCACTGGCCGACCTCGAACAGGGCGACGTCGGGATAGCCGCGGTCGGCGTTGCGCTGGGCCGCCCGCAGGAGCCCCGGCACGAGGCTCGGGCGCATGTCCGAGAGGTCCGCGGCGATCGGGTTGGCGAGCGCGAGATCGGCCCCGCCGCCGCCGAACAGCACCGCGTCGGCGTGTGGGATGAACGACCACGTCACCGCCTCCATCAGCCCGCGGCTTGCCAGCGCGCGCTTGGCGCGGCGGGTGCGCGTCTGGATCACCGTGAGCGCCGGCGGCACCAATCCCGCCAGGGGCGCCAGGGGCTTCGGCTCGATCCGGTCGAGGCCGGCGATGCGGATGATCTCCTCGACGAGGTCGGCTTTCCCCGCGATGTCGGGCCGCCAGGAGGGGGCCAGCACCTTCACCCGGTCCCCCGTGCCGGCGACGTGGAAGCCCAGCGTTTCCAGGGTCACCTTCATCTCGACGCGCGACAGATCCAGGCCGGCGAGGCGCCGCACCTCCGTCCAGGGGAAGTCGATGACCCGGTCGGTCTCGGGCATCCCGCCCGCCACCGTCGCCTCGGTCGGGCTGCCGCCGCAGAGGTCGAGCACCCACCGCGTCGCGAGGTCGAGCCCCGGCAGCGTGAAGGCCGGATCGACGCCGCGCTCGAAGCGGTAGCGCGCATCGGTGACAACGCCGAGCCGGCGCCCGGTCTGGGCGATGTTGGCCGGGTTCCACAGGGCCGACTCGATGAGCACGTCGGTGGTCGCCGCGTCGCAGCCCGAGGCTGCGCCGCCGATGATGCCGGCGACCGATTCGACGCCGTTGTCGTCGGCGATCACCACCATCTCGGGCGCGAGCGCGTGCGTGCGGCCGTCGAGGGCCCTCAAACGCTCACCCTCCCGCGCGAGCCGGACGACGAGGCCGCCGGCCACCTTGGCCGCGTCGAAGACGTGCAACGGCCGGCCGCGGTCGAAGGTCACGTAGTTGGTGATGTCGACGAGCGCGTTGATCGGGCGCAGGCCGACGGCGCGCAGGCGCGCCTGCATCCAGGCCGGCGACGGCCCGTTCCGCACACCCCGCACGAGCCGCAGGGCGACGTGCGGGCAGAGGTCGGCGTGGGCCGGCGCGAGGTCCAGCGTCACCGGCACCGGGCACGGGCCCTCGCCGCGGATTCGCGGCGGGCTCGCGTGCCGGAGGGCGCCGATGCCGGTGGCGGCCAGATCCCGGGCGATGCCGTGGACCGAGGCGCAGTCGGGCCGGTTGGGGGTGAGGTTGATCTCGATGACCGGGTCGTCGAGGCCGGCGTAGGACGCGTAGGCGCCGCCGACGGGCGCGTCGGCGGGCAGGTCGAGGATGCCGTCGTGATCCTCGCCCAGGCCCAATTCCGCCGCGGAGCACAGCATGCCGCGGCTCTCGACGCCGCGGATGGTGCCGACGGACAGGGTCATGTCCTTGCCCGGCACGTAGGTGCCGGGGGCTGCGAACACCGAGAGCATCCCGGCCCGGGCGTTGGGCGCGCCGCAGACGACCTGCACGGGTGCCCCATCGCCAACGTCGACCGTGCAGACCCGCAGGCGATCCGCATTCGGGTGCTGCGCGGCCTCGACCACCCGCGCGACCACGTAGGGCCTCAGCGCGGCGGCCTTGTCCGCGATGCCCTCGACCTCCAGCCCGATCCGGGTGAGCGTCTCACTGATGGTGTCGAGGGACGCCTCGGTGTCGAGGTGGTCCTTGAGCCAGGAGAGGGTGAATTTCATGGGATACCTTGAAATCTTACCGCCGGCTGGATCTGACGGTTAACATCACTGCCAGTCTGCGGCGTGCATCGAGAGGTAGTCCATCGAGCAGAAGGACCGCACCTTCCGCGAGAGCAATCAACGTTTGGGTCTCGCTGCGTGTCAGAAGCCTCTGCGTTGCTCCGAAGCGGCCAGGTTGACTGTAATCAGCGTTCTCTCGTAATCGGCGAAGCTCGAGGAGAACATCGCCAATCCGCTCGATGTCCTCGTGCAGCGCCCTCGCCTTGGCGGAACTCAAAACTTCGCGGGCCTTGGAATGCTCCAGGTTGCGGTAGATTGGCTCCAGATCGTCAGGGGCCGAAGTCCACAGACCTAAGCCTTCGGCACAGATTTGGCAGAGCGTGTGGAACGCCGCGTAGTAGGCGCTGCTGATTGCGCGCCTGAAGGCGGCCTGCTCCACGATACGGCGGCTACGGATCTGCGCCAGATGTTCCGCGACTTCGAGCAACCCACTCGCAAGCGGATTGCGAGTCTTCGCTGTCACGGTTCGAAATCCTCAGGATCCGCATACGGCATATCGTCGTCGGGATAGGCGTAGCGAACGAAGGGAAAGCGCGCTTCGCCTTCCCGCTTCAGACGCGCACGCAGTTCTGTAAGGGCTGCCATCACCGATGGGGCGTCTGCCGGTCCAGATCCGGGAAGGAAGTGAGCCGTCACGCGCACGGCCTGTTCGCCGTCGATATCTACGTCGTCGGCGACGTCGGACCGCTCGAATCCGAAAGGTCCGAGCTTCGCGCGCAAAACCTCGTCGGCGAGATCGCGTATTTCGATCGTCGTCAGCACCACGACCTCCCTTACGTAGAACCTATCCCGTCAGCCCGCCGACTAGGCTCGGCACGTCGAGCGGGCGGAAGCCGTAATGCTCCAGCCAGCGCACGTCCGCCTCGAAGAACGGGCGCAGGTCCGGCATGCCGTACTTGAGCATGGCGATGCGGTCGATGCCGACGCCGAAGGCGAAGCCTTGGACGGCGTCGGGGTCGAGCCCGCAATTCCGGAGCACGTTCGGGTGGACCATGCCGCAGCCGAGGATTTCCAGCCAATCCTGCCCCTCGCCGAAGCGGATCTCGCCCCCCTTCCGCGCGCACTGGATGTCGACCTCCGCCGACGGTTCCGTGAAGGGGAAGAACGACGGCCGAAAGCGCATCTTGACGTTCTCGACCTCGAAGAACGCCTTGCAGAACGCCTCCAGCACCCATTTCAGGTTGGCGATGTTGGCCGCCCTGTCGATCACCAGCCCCTCGACCTGATGGAACATCGGCGTGTGGGTCTGGTCGGAATCGTGCCGGTAGGTCCGCCCCGGGATGATCACCCGGATCGGCGGCGCCTGCGCGCGCATGGTGCGGATCTGGACCGGCGAGGTGTGGGTGCGCAGCACCTTGCGCTGCCCGTCGCGATCGGGCGCCAGGAAGAAGGTGTCGTGCATCTCGCGCGCCGGGTGGCCTGGCGGGAAGTTCAGCGCGGTGAAGTTCAATTCGTCCGTCTCGATGTCGGGCCCCTCCGCCACCGAGAAGCCCATCCCGGAGAAGATCGCGGTGATCTCGTCGATGACGTGGCTGATCGGGTGGATGCGGCCGCGCGCCTCCGGGGCCTCGCGGACGGGCAGCGACACGTCGATGCGCTCGGCCGCGAGCCGCGCCTCCAGCGCCGCCTCCGCCAGCGCCGCGCGGCGCCGCGCCAGCGCGTCCTGAACCCGGTCGCGCAGGCCGTTGATCAGCGGGCCGCGAACCCTGCGCTCGTCCGGGCTCATCGCACCCAGCGTCTTCAGCAGGTCGGAGACGCTGCCCTTCTTGCCGAGGGCCGCCACGCGCAATCCCTCGAGCGCCGCCTCGTCGGCAGCGGCGGCGACTTGGTCCAGGAGATCGCGTTCGAGGGTGTCGAGATCGGTCATCGCCGTCCTGTCGCGGTTCAGGGCACGCGCCGCGTGGGGTGCCGCGCGCGCACGACGAAGGCGCAACGCTCCCCCGGGAAGCGCCGCGCCCTGGCCCGGATCGTCGCGCGGATGAGGCTCAGGCGGCCTTGGCCGCGGGGGCTGGGAGCGCGGCCTTGGCCTTCTCGACCACGACGGCGAAGCTCGCCGGCTCGTGGATCGCCAAGTCCGACAGGGCCTTGCGGTCGACTTCGATGCCGGACTTCGACAGGCCGTCGATGAAGCGCGAGTAGGTCAGGCCGTGCTCGCGGACCGCCGCGTTCAGGCGCTGAATCCAGAGGGCGCGGAAGCTGCGCTTCTTGTTCTTGCGGTCGCGGTAGGCATACTGCATGCCCTTCTCGACCGCCTGCTTGGCGATGCGGATCGTGTTCTTGCGCCGGCCGTAATAGCCGCGGGCGGCCTTGAGGACTTTCTTGTGCTTCGCGTGACTGGTCACGCCGCGCTTGACGCGGGCCATGGGGTCTCTCCTGGATCAGATGAAGTCAGTCTCGGCGTGCGTGAAGGCTTACCGGCTGTTCGGCAAAAAGTACTTCTTCACGTTGGCGGCATCGCCCTCGAACAGGGTCGTGGTGCCGCGCAGGTTGCGGATCTGCTTCGTCGTCCGCTTGATCATCCCGTGGCGCTTGCCCGCCTGGGCGTACATGACCTTGCCGGTCCCGGTGATCTTGAAGCGCTTCTTGGCGCCCGATTTCGTCTTCAGCTTGGGCATTTGGCTCTCCGCTGCGCGAAACCCCTGACGGTCCGACGACGGCCGGAGGGGTGCGCTCGATGGATGCTTCTGGTGGAGCAGCATGAACCGCCACGGCAGCCCTAACCGGCCGGGCGGTTCCACGCGGGCCGGCTTATGGCAGAAACGGCACGCCGCTTCAATGCCGTCGGCGAAGAGGCTCCGGCCCAGGCTCTTCCTGGCTCAGGACCGCCAGCGCCGAGGACACCTTCGTTCTCGTCACCCGCGTGGAACGCCTGCCGCGCGCTTGACTCGAACGCCCGCGCACAACCATGACTCGGGCATTACTCGTCGACCGACGAAACCTCTACCGCAAGCGGCAGGATGAGGGGCCCGGCTCTTCGTCGTATCGAGGCTGGCCGTCCTTTGACGGAAGGCTTGTTCGCTCGCCGCCATCGCCTGCCCGAACTCGGAGATCCACCACGTGCGGTACGCCAACACGAAGAAAGTCCTCGTCACGGGCGGAGCCGGTTTCCTGGGATCGCATCTCTGCGAGAAGATTCTCGATCAGGGACATGAAGTTCTTTGCGTGGACAATTTCTTCACGGGCACGCGCCGCAACATCGCTCACCTCATCGACAATCCGCGTTTCGAGATGATGAGGCACGACATCACATTTCCGCTCTACGTCGAAGTCGACGAAATCTACAATCTTGCTTGCCCAGCCTCGCCCGTGCATTATCAATTCGATCCCGTACAGACGACCAAGACGAGCGTCGTCGGCGCGATCAACATGCTTGGCCTTGCCAAGCGCGTAAAGGCCAAGGTGTTCCAGGCCTCGACGTCGGAAGTGTACGGAGACCCCGAGGTTCATCCGCAGCCTGAAGAATACTGGGGGCGCGTCAATCCGATCGGCTTCCGCTCCTGTTACGACGAGGGCAAGCGGTGCGCCGAGACCCTGTTCTTCGATTACTACCGCCAGCACAAGCTGCCGATCAAGGTAGTGCGCATCTTCAACACCTACGGGCCGCGCATGCACCCGAACGATGGACGCGTCGTCTCCAACTTCATCGTTCAGGCCCTGAAGGGCAGCGACCTGACCATCTACGGGGATGGATCGCAGACGCGATCCTTCTGTTACGTCGATGATCTCATCGACGGCTTCCTCGCGCTCATGGAGACGGGACCGGAGATTACGGGTCCGATCAACATCGGCAATCCCGGCGAATTTACGATGCTTCAGCTTGCGGAACTCATCATCGAGATGACGAACTCGTCGTCGAAGATCGTGACACGCCCGCTGCCGCCGGACGATCCGCGCCAGCGCCGGCCCGACATTTCGAAGGCAAAAGCTCTTCTCGGTTGGGAGCCCACGGTGCCGCTGCGCGCGGGATTGTCGCGAACCATCAATTATTTCGATCATTATATAAGAAATTGAGCTGTCGCCCATCCATTCACCCGGCGAGAGCGCCCGGCCTCAGCGCCGTTCCTCGCGCAGGTGGGCGATGCCGAGGGCCCGCGGCTCGTGGCCCCGGCCGTCCTGGCGGAGACAGGTCCAGACCATCACGGCCAGGGTCGCGAGGTAGGGCGTCATCAGCACGACGTACTGCGGCAGCGGGAGGCCGACCGCGGCGATGCGCGGGATCAGCGCCTCGATGCCGCCGAACAGGAACGCGCCGGCCAGCGCCCGCCAGGGCTGCCAGCGCGCGAAGATGACGAGGGCGACCGCGATCCAGCCGCGCCCGCCGGCCATGCCCTCGACCCAGATCTTGGCCACGCCCACCGACAGGTAGCCTCCGGCGAGGCCGACGAGGGCGGCCCCGGCCGCGACCGCGCCGTAGCGGGTCGCCGCGACCCCGACGCCGGCGGCGTCGGCGGCGTCGGGCCCGTCCCCGACCGCGCGCAGCTTCAAACCGACCATCGTGCGCGCCAGCGCCCAGGTCGCCAGCGCAAACAGCGGCACCGTGAGGTAGACGACGAGGTCGTGGCCGAACAGGATCGGCCCGAGCCCGGGGATGTCGGCAAGCGGGCCGAGCGGCAGCGGCCCGAGGCCCGCGACGGGCCGGTTCGTCCAGCCCTGGCGCGTGGCGATCACGCCCGTGAGCCCCTGCGCGAGGAAGACGAGGGCGAGGCCGCCGATGACTTGGTTCACCCGCAGAGTGACCACGAGGAACGAGAACAGGAGGGACAGGAGGGCGGCGCCGGCGGCGGCGGCCCCGAGGGCGAGGAACGGATGGTCGCCGACGCCGAGGATGACGCCGATGCCGCTCATGGCGCCGACGAGCAGGAAGCCCTCCGCCCCGAGCGAGAGCACGCCCGCCTTCTCCGTGATGATGAGGCCCAGGGCCGCGAAGGCGTAGGGCAGGGCGAAGCCCGGCGTGTTGGCGAGCCAGTGGACGAGGAAGTCAGCCATCCGACCCCCGCCCCGAGACCCACCGCACCCGGTGGTGGACGAAGAAGTCGGACGCGGCCACGCAGATGACGATCACCGCCTGGATGAGCTGCACCATCGATGCGGGGACGGCGTAGAACACCTGGAGGCTCTGCCCGGCCACGAACAGCACCCCGACGAGGACGGAGGCCGCCAGCGCGCCGAGGGGATCGTTGCGCGCCAGGAACGCGATCAGGATGCCCGAGAAGCCGTAGCCGCTGAAGAACGACTGGGTCATCCGGTACTCGACCCCGGCGCAGACGGTGAACCCGGCGATGCCGGCGAGCGCCCCCGAGAGCAGGGCGGCGGACAGGATCACCCCGGTCATCGGCAGGCCCTGCGCCTCGCCGAGGCGCGGGTTGGCCTCCGCCACGCGGGCGAGGAACCCGAAGCGGCTGACGGCGAGGAACCACCAGCCGAGGGCGATGAGGGCGACCGCCAGGGGCAGCGCCCAGGTCAGGTTCTCCCAGCCGAGTGGGCCCAGGCGCTCGGCGGCGTCGTACTGCTCGGAGTTCGGGAAGCTGCTCGCCGGATCGCGCCACGGGCCGTAGAGCAGGTGCAGGAGGGCGTTGAACGCGACGTAGTTCAGGAGCAGCGTCGAGATGATCTCGTTGAGCCCGAGGCGGATCTTGAGGAGGGCTGGCGCGAGCATCCAGGCCGTGCCGGCGGCCGCGCTGGCCAGCAGCATCAGGACGATGCGGACGGGGGCGGGTCCGACGTCGTGGATCGCCACGGCGGTCGCGGCAACGGCGCCGAAGATCATCTGGCCCTCGATGCCGATGTTCCAGAACCGCACCCGGAACGCCACCGCGGCGGAAAGCCCCACGATCGCCAGGGGCGCCGCCTGGACGAGCACGGCCGAGAGGTTGGTCGGGTTCGTCACCACCGCGACGACGAACTCCTGGACGAGGTCGGACAGGCCCACGCCCGTCGCCACCAGGATCGCCGCGGCCACGGCGAGGCCCGCCCCGATGCCGCCGGCCAGCAGCAGGGCCTGGTACCAGCCCGGGGCGTGCTGGCGGATCTCGACGCTCACCCGCCCCCGGCGGGGCGGCTCGGAGACGCGCCGGATGGCGCCGGACGGGATGGCGAGGGCCTCGGGCCGCGCGTCAGGCATGGTGCACCATCGCCGCGCCGATGGCCTGCCGGTCGGCCGGGGCCGTGAACTCGCCGACGATGGCGCCCCGGCTCATCACGCCGATGCGGTCGGCGACGAGCATCACCTCGTCGAGGTCCTCGCTGATCAGGAGCACGCCGGCGCCCGCGTCGCGGGCTTCGCGCAGGCGGTGGTGCACGTCGAGGGCCGCGCGCACGTCGAGGCCGCGGGCCGGGCTGTGCGCGACGACGAAGCGCGGGGCCTGCGCGAACTCGCGGGCGATGACGAGCTTCTGCGCGTTGCCGCCGGAGAGCAGGCTCGCCTTCTGGCGCGGGCTGCGCGCGCCGCGCACGTCGAAGGCCGCGAGGGCGGCCAGGGTGCCGGCCCGGACCGCGGCGCGGTCCACCCGCAGCCAGCCGCCGAAGCGTCCCGAGCCGATGCCGCTCACCGCGTAGTTGTCCGCCACCGAGAGCTCGCCGGCGAGCGCGTAGGTCTGACGGTCGGCGGGGATGGCGACGAGGCCGCGGGCGCGGCGCAGGCGGGGCGGGGCCGCGGTGATGTCGTCGCCGTCGAGAAGGATGCGTCCGGCCTGCGGCCGGCGCACCCCCATCAGCACCTCGGCGAGCTCGGTCTGGCCGTTCCCGCCGACCCCGGCGATGCCGTAGATCTCGCCCCGGCGGACCGTGAGGCTGGCGCCGTTGAGGGTGCGCAGGCCGTCCGCGCGGGTGCCCACGAGGCCGGCGATGTCGAGGACCGGCGCGCCGGCGCCGGCGCCGGGACGGCGCTCCTGGCGGGTCGTGGCGCCCACCACCATCTCGGTGAGGGACGCGGCCGAGAGGCCGGCGGGGTCGGCGCTTCCCACGACGCGGCCGCCGCGCATGACCGTGACGCGGTCGGCGTGGCGCATCACCTCGCCGAGCTTGTGCGTGACGAGGACGACGGCCGCGCCCTTGCCGGCCAGCGCGCGCATGGTCGCGAGCAGGCCTTCCGCCTCGCGATCGGTGAGGACGGCGGTGGGCTCGTCGAGGATGAGGATGCGCGCGCCCTCGACCAGGACCTTCAGGATCTCGATGCGCTGCTGTTCGGCCACCGACAGGCTGCCCACCGGGCGGGTCAGGTCGACCGAGAAGCCCACGGCCTCGCCCTGGGCGCGGATCGCCGCCTCGACCTCGGCGAGGCCCCGCCCGTAGCGCCGCCCCCCGCGGGCGAGCAGGATGTTCTCGACGGCGTTGAAGGCCTTCACGAGCTTGTAGTGCTGGTGGACCATGCCGATCCCGAGGCGCCGCGCCGCGACGGGCCCGGCAATCTCGACCTCGGCCCCGCGCACGCGGATGCGGCCCCCGTCGGGCCGGTACAGCCCGGCCGCGACGTTCATCAGGGTCGACTTGCCGGCGCCGTTCTCGCCCAGGAGCGCGTGAACCTCGCCGGGGAGGACGGCAAAATCCGCCCCGGTCAGCGCCTGGAATCCGTCGAAGGTCTTCGAGACGCCGAGGAGTTCGAGTGCCGGGACCATGGACGGGGCCGCCTCCCTTGCCTGACAGTGGTGTGCGCCCGGGTGCTACTTCTGGGTGGTCACGCCCTTGACGAACCAATCCATCTTCCAGAGATCGGCGTCGCTGAGCACTTGACCGGCCGCCACGCGCTCCCGGCCGCTGCCGTCCGCCAGCGGGCCGGCGAAGACCTGCTTGCCGTCGACGATGGCTTGGCGCTCGGCCATGATCTTGTCGGCGGCCTCCTTGGGCACCGCCGCGCCGCAGCAGGCGATGTCGGTGCCGCCGTTCTTGATGGTGATGAAGGCGCCGTAGGGCCCGGGCTCCCAGGTGCCGGCGATGACCTTCTTGATCTCGGGGATGAAGAACTTGTCCCACGTCCAGACCGAGGAGCAGATCGTGGCCTTCGGCGCGAACGCGCGCATGTCGCGGTGGTGGCCGGTGCCGAGGATGCCGCGCTCCTGCGCGACGATCTGGGTGGCCGGCGTGTCCACGTGCTGGCCCAGCACGTCGATGCCCTGCTCGAAGAGCGCCTGCGCCGCCGCCCGCTCCTTGACCGGATCGTTCCAGGCGCCGGTGTAGATCACGTTGAGGGTGGCGTTGGGGTTCATCTTGCGCGCCCCGAGTTCGTAGGCGCTGATCGTCCAGTTCACCACGCCGAACGGGTTGGCGGCCACGAAGCCGAGCTTGCCGGTCTTCGAGGCGGCGCCCGCGGCCATGCCGCACAGGTACTGGCTCTCGTAGGTGCGCCCGTAGACGGCTTCGAGGTTCGGGCCGTTGGTGGTCCCCGACAGGTTGAGGAAGGCGACGTCGGGATACTTCTCGGCGAGTTCCTTGAAGGTGTCGGAGTAGCCGAACGCCGTGCCGAGGATGATGTTGTGCCCGCGCTTGATGAAGAGCTCGACCACGGGGCGGATGGCGGTGGCGTTCTCCTTCACGCCCTCCACGACCGGGATCTTGAGGCCAAGCGCCGCCTCGATGCGCACGCGCGCCTCCTCGGCGGCCTGGGACCAGCCGCCGTCGTTCTTCTCCCCGAAGAGCACCATGGCGATTTTGGGCTCGCCCTTGAGCTTGAACGGCGCCGCCGCGCCCGGCAGGGTCGACAGCAGGAGGCAGACGGTTCCTGCGGTCAGGGCCTTGAGAACGGATCGGATCATGTCGTGCAAACCCCCGGTTGGACGGCCCCGTCGGTGCGGGGCCGGGTGGAAATGGGTTGAAGCCTCGTGACGTCGCATCGTCTTCGCGCGCGCCGGTGTCCGCCCCGCGCGAAGAGGCTTCGGGAACCTCGGCGCCGTTCGGCTTCGGCGCTCATCGTGACGCGGCCGTCGACCGAGGCCCTCATAGGACCGTGTTGATCCGGAAGACGTTTTCCTCCGGATCGGTGAGGACGGCCTGATACCAGTGGTAGTAGGTCTCGTAGGGCGGCTTGATCAGGCTCGCTCCGGCCGCCACCGCGACGGGCACGAGCGCATCGACCTCCGCCCGCCCCGCGACATCGAAGTTCAGCAGGAAGCTGACGCCCGTCGCGTCGGCGTGCGCGGCGAGCCCCAGAAGGCCGTAGGCCTCCTGGGCGTTGAAGCCGATGCACGTGCCGCCCGCGTCGAGCCCCCGGAAGATCGGCGAGCGGATCGCCTCGACCTCCGCGAACCCGAAGACCGACCGGTAGAAGTCCGGCAGGGCCTGGAGGTCGCGGGTGAAGACGTTGACGTAGGAGAGCGTCGCCGCGGGGGGGCTGGCCACGTCAGGCGGCCTTCTCGCCCTTGCCGAAGGTCGTCTGCTTGACGAACTTGCTGCGCAGGTGGTCCCCGGACGAGACGGAGGCGTACTTCGCCGGGCGCTCGGGGCCCTGGCAGGTCGGCAGGCAGGTCACCGCCGCGTCGTAGTTCGGCTGATGGAAGAAGACGATCGACAGGCGGTCCACGTTCTCCGGCGAGCCGAACTCCGGGTTGACGACGCGGTGCACCGTCGAGGACCAGACGTCGTTGGTCCATTGCTGCATGAGGTCGCCGATGTTGACGATGAACGTCCCCGGGATCACCGGCACGTCGACCCACTCGCCGAGCTTGTTCTTCACCTGCAGGCTCTTGTCGGAGAGCTCCTTGCGCAGGATCGTCATGCTGCCGTAATCCGAGTGCGCGCCGGCCCGCAGTTGCCCCGGAAGCGGCAGGCTCGTCTGCGCCGGGTAGCGCAGCACCCGCATCATCGAGATGTTGCGATCGATGGTCGCGTCGAAGTAATTCTCGTCGAGCTTCAGCGCCAGGGCGAAGATCCGCATCAGGTCCCGCGCCAGCGCGTCGACCGCCCGGAAGTACGCCTCCCAGACCGTCTTCAGCTCTGCCGGCTCGGTCGGCCAGATATTCCTGGCGAAGTGCGGCCCGGCGGCCTCGCCGACGTAGTACGGATCGTTCCCAGGCACGTCGACCGGGCCGATCGACAGGGATTCCTTGATGTCCGGCGGTGTCGGCTCGTCGAGGCTGAAGGACAGCCCCTCGCCGCCGACGGCGCTGTAGCCGCGGACCTGATCCGGCGCCGGACGATCGACCGCGAGCTTCTCCGCGTGGGGCCGGGCGAAGAAGGCCCGCGAGACCTCGTAGGTCCGCGCGATGAGGTCTTCGGGGATGCCGTGGCCGGACACGACGAGGAAGCCGATGTCCCGGCAGGCCTGATCGACCTGGGCCGCCACCGCGGCCCGGCCCTCCGGCGTTCCCTCGCGGTAGGGCGCGAGGTCGATGACGGGCACGTGAAGGAGGGTCATGGTTCCACCCCGAGTTTGACCATGTGGTCCGATATTCCAATCAGCAAGCGGCGTGCCACGATGCCGTGCGCCGCAGGATCATGGCTCGTGGCCTCGGAGGGGCCCGACGCCTCGGGGGCGGGCTTCGAGACCCGGCCTCAGGCGGCCATGCCGCCGCGATCGACCGTGCGGTCGATGACCTGGCCCCATCCGGGCTCCCCGACGACGCGGCCCGCCTCGGCGACGACCTCGCCGCGCACGATCGTCATCACCGGCCAGCCGGTGACGGGAAAGCCCTCCCAGGGCGTGTAGTCCGCGCCGTGGTGAAGGTTTTCCTGCCGGATCGTCTCGCACCGGTTCGGGTCCCACAGCGTGAGGTCGGCATCGAAACCGGGGCCGATCGAGCCCTTGCGGGGGTAGAGCCCATAGAGCTTGGCGTGGTTGGTCGCCGTGAGCGCCACGAAGCGGTTGAGCGAGATCCGGCCCTTCGAGACCCCTTCGGAGAACAGGACCGGCAGCCGGGTCTCGATGCCGGGGATGCCGTTCGGAATCCAGCGGAAGGAGGTTCTCCCGCGCGGGTTCAGCTTGCCGGCCTCGTCCGCGTAGCGGAACGGGCAATGGTCGGAGTAGACGATCTCGAAGACCCCGCGCTGGAGGCCCGACCAGATCGCGGCCTGGTTGCCGGCATCGCGGGGCGGCGGCGAGCAGACGTACTTGGCGCCGGCCATGGCGTCGTCCGAGCCGAGGCCCTTCATCGCCTCGGCGTTGAGGGTAAGGTATTGCGGGCAGGTCTCGGCGTGGATCTCCAGCCCGCGCGCGCGGGTCCAGGCCACCTGCTCCATCGCCTCGCGCCCGGAGACGTGCACGATCACGATCGGCAGGTCGACGAGTTCGGCGTGGCTGATCGCCCGGTGCGTCGCCTCGCGCTCGACGAGTTCGGGGCGGGACAGGGCGTGGCCGTAGGGCGAGGTCTGCCCGGCCCGCTCCAGGCGCTCGGTCATGTGGCGGATCGCGTCGTAGCCCTCGGCGTGGACCATCACGCGGGCGCCGGTGCTGCGGGCCACCGCGAACACGTCGAGGATCTGGCGGTCGTTCAGGACGAGGTCGTCGTAGGTCATGAAGACCTTGAACGAGGTGTAGCCGGCCGCGATCAGCGCCGGCAGCTCCTGGCCGAGCACGGCGGGCGTCGGATCGGACACGATCAGGTGGATGGCCACGTCGACGTGGCACCGGCCCACAGCCTGCGCCCGGTATGCGGTCGCGGCCTCGCACAGGCTAGCGCCGCGCGGCTGGAGTGCGAAGGGCATGACGCAGGTGTTGCCGCCCGCGGCGGCGGCCCGCGTCGCCGAGGCGAAATCGTCGGCCATGACGATGCCGGGCCCGGAGGGCTGGGCGATGTGGACGTGGCTGTCGATGCCGCCGGGCAGGACGAGCAGGCCGCCCGCGTCGATCACGCGCGCGGCATCCGCGATCCGGTCGGCGACCGCCGCGATGCGCCCGCCGCGGACGCCGACATCGGCGCGGATCGTGTCGGTGGCGGTGACCACGGTGCCGCCGCGGATCGCGAGGTCGAACGCGGGCATGGTTCCTCAATCCTTGATGCGGGCGATGATCGCCACCGGCCCGCCGCCGTCCGGCCCCTGGTGCTCGGCGCCGCCCGAGACGAACAGGTCGGTGCGTCCGATCACGGCGGCCGCGACCCCGCCGACCAGGGCGCGGGCGTGGCGGGTCGCGTTGATGTCGCTGTCGTCGTTCATGACGTGGCGCAGGCCCCGGATGCAACCGTCGCGCGACGGCTCGGCCTTGGCGAGCAGGGCGACGACCCGCCCGGCCTGCTCCGGCGCGAGCTGGCCCGCGGCCGCGAGCCCCAGGTCGGTGAGCGCGTCCCGGACCGCGGACAGATCGATGCCGTCCCGCATGACGCGGTGCGCGATGGCGCAGGGTCCGCTCCAGCCGGGGGCGTTGCCGAGCACGATCACCTCGTTGCGCATCAGCTCGATGCCCGCCGAGGCGCTGGCGCGGCCGGAGAACAGGTCGCGCCGCGCGCAGACCGCGCCGTCGTCGAGGTCGGCCTCGGCGATTTCCCCGAGGGCGAGCCCGATGCCGAGCGCCGAGGCGCCGCGCGAGAAGCCCATCGAGGCGTAGGTGTCGCGGGTGACGGTCCCGTGCCCGCGCCCCTCGGCCTCGGCGATGCGCGCGCTCGTCAGCAGCGGGCACTTCACCTGGACGAGGTGAACGTCGGCCGGGTCCGTCAGGCCCGCCGAGGCCATGGCGCGCGCGACCGCCGCGGCGGTGGCGCGGATCTGCGCCATGCGCCCGATCGCCTCGGGACGAACGTCGTCGGTGAAGGCGACGCCGACCGCGAGGGCCTTCGCGGCGCGCTCCCCCGCCTCCGCGGTCTCGCGCCGTGCCAGGACGAGGAGGTGGGGCGAGAGCCCGCCCTCGGTGCCGCCCGACATGACCAGGGCGACGCGCCGTCCGACCGCCTCCGGCGCGCAGCCGAGGTGATCCGCGAGCGCGGCCTCGAGCGCGGCCACGGCGAGTGGGCGCGAGAAGTCGTTGACGCAGCCGTTGCCCTCCGTCTTGCCGAAGATCGCCACGATCTCCCGCGCCGCGACCCGCCCGGATTCGATCAGCGCGGCAAGGCCGGAGACGTCGGCGGGATGCCGGGCGGGCAGGCGGAAAGCGAGGCATTCGGGCACGGGCGGGTCCTCGATGAGCGGTCGGAGCAGTGCGGGATCGGGTTGGTCGGAGGCGGCATCGGGCCGATTTTCGATCGGCCCGATGCCGCCCGGTCAGCAGGCGCACGATCGGGCAGGGAATGCCTCATGCGCGGGCGAGCATGTGTGCCAGCGCAGGGCTGAGGCCGACGCTCTCCGCCGGAGCGCGCGCGGCACCACCACCCGGCATGCCCGCCGCGGCGAGCACCGCGCGGGTGCCGGCCTCGACCGAGCAGATCACGGGCACGGGGACGCGGGGCTGGAGCCGTCGGCTCAAGCCGGCGAGCGCCGCGCCGCCGAGGATCACGGTCTCGGCGCCGTCCTCCGCGCAGGCCCGGCACGCCGCGGCCAGCCGGTCGAGGGCCGCGTCGGGCTCGCGCGCGATCTCAGCCCCCGTCGGCGCAATGGCGCGCACGCCGGCAAACCGTCCGGACAGGCCGAGCGTTGTGACCATCTCGGCGAGGATCGGCGGCCACAGGGTCCCGCCCGTCACGATGGCGAAGCGCCCGGGCCGGTCCGCCGCCGCTCGGCAGGACGCCTCGACCATGCCGACCACCGGCACGGGCGCGACCTCGCGCAGCGCGGCTAGGCCCGGATCGCCGAAGCAGGCGAGGTAGACCGCATCGCACCCCGCGACGTGCGCGGCGAGGCAGTCGAGGGCGGCGTGTCCCGCGATCGCCAGCGACGCGCGGCTCGCGATGTAGCGTGCGCCGAAGCGGGCCGTCACGGGCACGAGGTCGACGGCCTCCCCGGCGATGGACCGGACATGGCCTGCGACGAGGTCGGTCACGCCCGCGCTCGTGTTCGGATTGATCAGGAGGATGCGCATGGATCTCGCCCGGGTTCCGCGGCGGGACGCAAGGGGCGTGCGCCGCGGATCTCCGCGCGGACGCCCGGTTCGGGACGCCGCGTCCGGCCTGAGCGGCGGGACCGTGGCATGATGCGTGCCCGCCCCGCCATCCGTTCCCGGAGTTCGAAGGACCCGATGACCCGTTCCGCGCCGCTGACCCGCTTCTCCGTCGCACCACTCGCGACCATGACGCGACGCCTCGCCGAGGTCGCCCGCGGCGCCGCGGAGCCGGACCTCGTCATCACCGGCGCGCGGGCGCTCTCGACCTACTCCGAGCGCATCCTGCCCGAGCGCGAGGTCTGGATTTCGGGCGGGCGCATCGCCGCGGTGAAGCAAGCGGGCAGCCACCGGGGCGCAGCGCCGCGCTACGACGCGGCCGGCGGCCTGATCGCGCCGGGGCTCGTCGACCCGCACCTGCACATCGAGAGCAGCATGGTCACCGCCTGCGCCTACGCCGAGGCCGCGCTGATCAACGGCACCACGACGATCGTCTGCGACAGCCACGAGATCGGCAACGTCCTCGACGCCGACGGCGTCGCGTGGATGCTGGAGGATTCCCGCGCGGCGCCCCTCAACATCTACCTCACCGTGCCGAGCACCGTGCCCGCGACGACGGCCGCGTTCGAGACCGCGGGCGGCGACCTGACGCCGGAGAAGATCGCGGCCCTCTTCGACGCGTGGCCCGAGGCGCTGGCCCTGGGCGAGAAGATGGACTTCGTCGCCGTGGCCACGGGCGATGCCCGGGCGCACGCGATCATCGCCGCGGCCCTGGAGCGCGGGCGCCCGGTCTCGGGCCACGTCTACGGCCGCGACTTCGTCGCCGCCTACGCGGCGAGCGGCGTCACCGACACCCACGAGGCGATCGACCGGGACATCGCCGACGACCTCCTGGAGGCCGGCCTGTGGATCTTCCTGCGCGGCGGGCCGCCGACGACGCCCTGGCACAGCCTGCCCCGGGCGATCGGCACGGTGACGGATTACGGCGCGGCCTGGAAGCGGGTCTGCGTCTGCACCGACGACCGCGACGCCGAGGACCTCCTCGCCTTCGGGCTCGACTGGGTGGTGCGGGAGGCGGTGCGGATGGGCATCCCGAAGGCGGCGGCCTGGGCGATGGGCTCGCTGCACCCGGCGACCCGCTACGGCCTCGACGGGGAGATCGGCGGCCTGGGCGGCGGGCGGCGGGCCGACCTCGTGCTGCTCGACGACGACCTCGTGCCGCGCGCGACGTGGTACGGCGGCGAATGCGTGGTGGAGGACCGCCGGCCCACCCCCCGCCTGGAAGAGGCGCTCGCGCGGCCCTACCGCTACCCGGCCCGCGCCTACGCCACGGTGCGCCTGCCCGATCCGTTGCCGGCCCTGGTGCCGCCGCTCCCGTCCGCGCCCTGCACGGTCAACGCCATCCGCACGACGCTGCCCGGCATCGAGCTGACCCACGAGCGCGTCGCCCTCGCGCCGGGCCCGGACTGGGCGCGGACCCTCGCGGACCACGACCTCTGCCACGTCGCGGTGATCGAGCGGCACGGGCTCGCCGGTCACGTCGCCCACGGCCTGCTGCGCGCCTTCGGCCTGAAGCGCGGAGCGGTGGCGAGCAGCGTCGGGCACGATTCGCACAACCTGATCGTCGCCGGGCTGAACGAGGCCGACATGCGCGTCGCGGTCGCGGCGATCGCGGGGCACCAGGGCGGCGTCTGCGTCGTCGAGGACGGGACGGTCGCGGCGATGGTGCCGCTGCCGGTCGCCGGGCTGCTCTCGGACGCGCGCGTCGGCGCCGTCGCCGAGGCGGTGCGGGGGCTGAAGGCGGCGTGGGCGCGCGCCGGCTGCACGATCCCCTACATGGGCTTCAACCTGATCCCGCTCTCGGTGATCCCGCAGATCCGCATCACTGACAAGGGGCTGGTGCTGGTGCCGGAGATGCGTCAGGTGCCGCTGTTCGAGGCGGCCTGAGGACTGCGGCGCAGGCCGCCGCCGGTTCGCGCGGAGCCGCTCAGGTCGTCGGTATGGAAGCGGACAGTTCCGCGTAGCGCGGGATCGCGAACATGTCGGACTTCGACAGGTCGGCCTCCGCCTGCTCGGCCAGCCGCCGGATCAGCCAGCGCGCGGCGGGTCCCGGCGGCGTGTCGGTGCGATAGATCGCGCTGAAGTCGAGCCGCCGCTGCATCATCTCCGGGATGTCCAGCAGGACGAGCCGGCCCGCGGCGAGATCCGCCTCGACCCGGGGCCTCGGCATGCTGCCCCAGCCGATTCCGGACAATAGCAGCGCGTGCTTGGCGCCGAGGTCGGCCAGCCGCCACGTGTGGGTCGCGTGCACCGCGAAGTCCCGGCCCGTCGTCAGGGGCGAGCGGTCGGAGAGCACGAGCTGCGTGTGGTCGCGCGCGTCTCCGGGCGCGTTGACCGCGGCGCGGGCGAGGGGGTGCGTGGGTGCTGCGACCGGCACCATCTCGACCGACCCGACGGCGGTCCGCTCGATGATGTCGATGCCCGTGTGCAGCGGGCCGCTGATGCCGACGATGGCCCGGCGCTCGACCACGTACTGCGTGACGGCGCCGAGCGACTCGACGTGCAGCCGGAGGTCGACCGTCGGGAAGGTCTCCTGGAAGCTCCGGAGCGCGTCGACGAGCCGGGCGATCGGCAGCATCACGTCGACGACGATGTTCACCTCGGATTCCAGGCCGCCGAGCAGGCCGCTGACCTTGGCGCGCAGCGCGTCGATCCCGTGCGCGACGGTGCGCGCCTCCGCGAGCACGGCGCGGCCGGCCTCGGTCAACTGGGGCTTGCGCGTCGCCTCGCGGTCGAAGAGCGGCAGGCCGAGCTGCTGCTCCAGGTTGGCGATGGCGTAGCTGACCACGGAGGTCGCACGATGGAGGCGGCGCCCGGCCGCCGCGAAGCTGCCGGCCTCGACCACGCACAGGAAGACCCGCAATTGGTCGAGCGTCGGTGTTCCGGGACCCTGCATGCCGATGTCCTCGCACGGTCGGCGCCCGGCGCCGCGATGGTCTCGACAAGCAAGCGCGGCGCCGCCTCGTCCGAAGCGGAGTCCGGGAAACGACGAAGCCGGTCCCGCGACGGCGGAACCGGCTCCCGGGTGGAGGCTGCGGGCGGCTCTTCCCGCCCGCGTTGGTGCTCAGCGACGGGTCGGCTCGCCGCGACGGCTGCGGACGACCGAGCCCGTCGTCAGGGCGTCGTCAGCGCTCGGCGCGACGCTGGTCCGGCGGTCGTCGCCGAAGCGATCGCTGCCGTACCGAGACGTGCCGTTCTGCCAAGCCGCGCCGCTCTGTGCGGCCTGAGCCGGGATGCCGGCGGGCGCGGTGTAGCTCTGCGCCTGCGCGGCCGTGCCGGCGGTCAGGAGCGAGAGGGCGAGCACGGACGCGGTGAGGATACGGGACATGGTGGACTCCGTTGATCTGAAGCGGTGGCGGCCACCTCGGCCGCCAGCTGATGGACGGAAGATGGCTCCGGACGGATCGTCGGAAAACCCGAATTAAATCGAACGAAACATTCGATGGAGTTGAAAAGTTGGCCCGCGATGCGGCGCGAGGCCGAGACGGTCACACGATCGGTTCGTCACGACGAAGCGCCTCGAACGCGGCGTATCCCCGTCGCCGGGGCGATGTTCGGAGCGCACCCGCGCAATGTTGGCATGAGCGTCGAGCGGGTCCGCAGGACGAACCCTGCGGACCCGCTCAGCCCTGCCGCGGGCGACCGTCTCCGGCCCCCGCCGTCGAGCGTCAGCGGCCGGCGCCGACCCGCTCGCCGCGCTGCCCGCGCAGCGAACCCGTGACGAGGCCGTCCTCGACGACGTAGCCGCGCGGCGCGTAACCGCGCGGGTCGCGGCCCTGCGCATCGAGGAGGTTCGGCAGGGCGGCACGGCCTTCGAGGCCGCCGGGGGCGGCCGCGGCCGGGATGCCGGCCGGGGCGTTGTAGCTCTGCGCAAAGGCGGAGGAGGTCAGGGCGAGGCCGAGGGCGGCGCCCAGGATGATGCGTGCGGTCATGGCTTGGTTTCCAGGTTTGTTCAGGTGCCGCAGATAAGCAGCCACGCCGCTCCAAGTTCCTGTATTTTGTGCATGCCTGCCGCGTGAATCATCAGTTTATGCAATAAAAATGTGCATTCACTGCGTCCTAAGTCGTGATGGTGCCAGATCCCGGATGCGGGCGTGCGGCGAAGCACTACGCAAGAGCGTTGCTTCTCAGCAGCTTGAGCTTCGAGCTCAGGATCCCTGCCTCGTACATAGGCAGGTTGGCACGGATCTTTCGCAGGATGTGCGATTCGGCACGCCTTCGTCGATCTTCGGCCGCCGGTTCGCGGCGTCGGGCGAAATCGCGCCAACGAAGACCTGACGGGGCACCCGCGCCCCGCCAGACGCGCACATGCGCCGAGCCGGAACAGGAGCCTGTCGCCGCACCGAGATCGCGGGCGGGACGGGCCTCGACGCGCGGACGGTCCTCGGTCACCTTGAGCCGGCCTCTCCGGTCCGCGGCGGCGCGGCCAGACCCAAATTCGGCACGGCGCCGCGGATAGGAGCGCGTCGATGACAGTCCTGACCCAGGCCCAATGCGACGCGGCCTACGACAACGGCGCGGCCGTTCTCGATGTGGGAGACCTCACGGCGCGGAGGATCGCCGCGTCCGCGGCGTGGCGCGCGGCGCATCCGGCCCACCTGGACATCCCCTACGCCCCGGCTGTGCGCACGAAGTGGGACCTGTTCCCCGCCGCCGACCCGGCCGCGCCTTGCTTCGTGTTCGTCCACGGCGGCTGGTGGCAGTTCGGCGCCCGTGAGGAGAACGCCGTCGCGGCCGCGGGCCTTTCCGCGCACGGCTGGTCGGTCGCGCTGCCCGGCTACACGCTCGCGCCCGAGGCGAGCCTGACGCGGATCGTCGGGGAGATCGGCACCGCGCTCGACTGGCTGCGGGACAACGGCGCCGCCCACGGCATCTCCGGTCCGGTCCTCCTCGCGGGCTGGTCGGCGGGGGCGCTCCTGGCGATCCTGAACCTGTCGCACCCGACGGTCCGCGCCGGTCTCGCCTTCTCCGGCGCCTACGAGCTGGGGCCGATCCGCGACACGTACCTCGACGCGAAGCTGCGCCTGACCGGGGCGGAGATCGCGGCGCTGTCGCCGCTGCGGTTGCCGCCGACCTCCAAGCCGCTGTCGCTGGCCTTCGGCGCCGATGAGCTGGCCGCGCTCGTGAGCGACGGGCGCGCGCTGCACGCGCACCGCCGCGCGGTCGATCCTGTCGGCCGGGTTCTGGCGCTGGCCGGGCTGAACCACTTCACGATCTACCACGCGCTGACCGAGCCCGACGGCGCCCTGGTGCGGGAGGCGCTGCGGCTCGCGTCCCGGTGGTGACGCGAAGGCCGCCGGGACGATGACCGCGTCCCGGACGAAGGCGCGGATTGACAAAGCCGGATGGGACGCGGAAGTTTAAGACATTCCGAGGGGGGCCCCGCATCCGGGGGGCTGAGAGTGGACCCGAAGTCCTGACCCTTGAACCTGATCCGGCTCATACCGGCGGAGGGACGGGAACCTGCGGCGCCACGTCTCGCGCGTCCGCCGCCTCATCTCAGCGCCGCACCGTGACGGATCGCCCCAACGCCGGGAGAGACCCACGATGAACGCGCCCGTCCTGCCCAAAGACGTGAAGGCAAAGGAAGTCTCGGGAAGCCCCGAGACCGTGACCACGGGGCCGGTCACCGGCTCGCGCAAAGTCTACGCGACCGTCGCCGGCCGTGACGACATCCGCGTGCCGTTCCGCGAGATCGTGCTGAGCGATGCGAGCGAGGCGCCGGTGCGCGTCTACGATCCCTCCGGCCCCTACACCGAGACGGATGCCCGGATCGACCTCGCCCGGGGGCTGACGGGCGTGCGCGAGCCGTGGCTGGCCAAGCGCGGCTTCGCGGCCGTCCAGCCCCGCGCGGTCAAGCCCGAGGACAACGGCTTCGTGCCCGCCGACAAGCTCGTGGCTCCGTGCCCCGCCGAGCGGATCATCCGCAGGGCCGGCCCCGGCCAGATGGCGACGCAGTACGAGTTCGCCCGCGCCGGGATCATCACCGAGGAGATGATGTTCGTGGCGCACCGCGAGAATGCATGTCGGGAGGCGATGCTCGAGGGGGCCAAAGCCGCCTTGGCGGATGGGGAAAGCTTCGGCGCCTCGATCCCGCCCTTCATCACGCCGGAATTCGTGCGCGACGAGGTGGCGCGCGGGCGCGCCATCATCCCGGCCAACATCAACCACACCGAGCTGGAGCCGATGGCGATCGGCCGGAACTTCCTGGTGAAGATCAACGCCAACATCGGCAACTCGGCCGTCACCTCCTCGGCGGCGGAAGAAGTGGAGAAGCTGGTCTGGTCGATCCGCTGGGGCGCCGACACGGTCATGGACCTGTCGACGGGGCGCAACATCCACAACATCCGCTCGTGGATCATCCGCAACGCCCCCGTGCCGATCGGCACCGTCCCGATCTACCAGGCGCTGGAGAAGGTCGGCGGCGACCCGCTCAAGCTCGACTGGGAGGTGTTCAAGGACACCCTCATCGAGCAGGCCGAGCAGGGCATCGACTACTTCACGATCCACGCCGGTGTGCGCTTGGCTCACGTTCCGCTGACCGCTCGGCGCGTGACGGGCATCGTCTCCCGCGGCGGCTCGATCATGGCGCGGTGGTGCCTTGCGGGCCACCGGGAATCGTTCCTCTACGAGCGCTTCGAGGAGATCTGCGACATCTGCCGGGCCTACGACGTGTCGTTCTCGCTCGGCGACGGGTTGCGGCCCGGTTCGATCGCGGATGCCAACGACGCGGCGCAGTTCGCCGAGCTGGAGACGCTGGGCGAACTCACCAAGATCGCCTGGAACAAGGGTTGCCAGGTGATGATCGAAGGGCCGGGCCACGTGCCGATGCACAAGGTCAAGCTCAACATGGAGAAGCAGCTCGCCGAATGCGGCGAGGCGCCGTTCTACACGCTCGGGCCCCTGACCACCGACATCGCGCCGGGCTACGACCACATCACCTCCGGGATCGGCGCGGCGATGATCGGCTGGTTCGGCTGCGCGATGCTCTGCTACGTCACGCCTAAGGAGCATCTGGGCCTGCCCAACCGCGACGACGTGAAGACCGGCGTCATCACCTACAAGATCGCCGCCCACGCCGCCGATCTCGCCAAGGGCCACCCGGCGGCGCAACTGCGCGACGACGCCCTGTCCCGCGCCCGCTTCGACTTCCGCTGGGAGGACCAGTTCAACCTCGGGCTCGACCCGGACACGGCCCGCGCCTACCACGACGAGACCCTGCCCAAGGACGCGCACAAGGTCGCGCATTTCTGCTCGATGTGCGGGCCGAAGTTCTGCT